>JBNJCW010000004.1:0-55932 GCA_051744345.1 Actinomycetota bacterium | reverse complement strand
TACTGTTGATGTTGCAATCATTGCACCAAATCTTACATAACTCTTCATAAGCTAATCTCCTCGTATAATTGACTTCTTGCTTACTTAATTAAAATCTTTTAATATCTGATATTTATTGATTTTAGCAGAAAATATGTAAACAATCAGGTAAAATTAAAACCTGGATAGCATTCCACTTGTAATAATCCTGCTACGCTAACGCCGGTGATATTTGAGTATTAGCAGCAACAACCTAGAATCTTCCCAAAGCCGACATATGTTTATCGGATTAAAAACTTACCTGGTTTATGGGAGAGGGGTGCCGCCATCCATTTTATGTATGAAAATTCTTTCAAGCGATGCTGTATCAATATTTATTTCAGAAGCATAAAAGTATCCGTTATCAGAAAAGCAGCCATTAGCTGCAAGTATGTACAGGTTGAGGACCGGATTGAAGCCAATCCCCAAAGGTCTTAAATTACTGCGGCCGCTGCGGGGTACCTTCTTTTAAAATATCAGAACATAACCATTCACCAAATTCTACAGCCCTTTTAGCATGACAGAAAGGACAATCGCGCTCTTCTGCAATCCTGGCCACCTCTTTTACCATCCGGCTGGGGCCTCCGGTGTACAGCTTGAATTTATCCCCATGTACTTCTGCCCTATTAACGGAGCCAATCTTTTCCAGAACCCCCGTCTGCTGCCCGGAAGATACCTCTACAGACCGGGTTTTTTCAATCACGCTCTTTGAGCCCTCTGGCTCCCTACATCCAGGCCTGAGGTATGCTCATCCAAAAAAAGCACCTTGGGTTCATGCACAATAGCGGCAGCTATGCTGCCCCTCTGTTTCTGGTCTTTGGAAAAGGCCCCTACGGCTAGTTTCCCCTTCCCCTCCAATTCCAGCATCTTGAGCAGCCTGTCAGCCCTCTTTTTTATTGTTACTTTATCCAGTCCATAAAATTTACCCGCCAGAAAGATATTCTGCATTGCGCTGAGGTCCAGGTAAATATTACCCACTTCCGGAATAACCCCTATGCTTTCCTTAGCCTTAATGGGTTCCCTGGCCATATCAACCCCATCTATCAGGGCAGTGCCCCTATCAGGTATAAGTATTCCGGTAAGCATCCTTATGGTGGTTGTTTTTCCAGCGCCATTGGGCCCTAAAAAACTAAAAATCTCTCCCTGCCTTAGGGAGAAATCAATGCTGTCTGCCGCCTTGAATCCATCAAAAAGCCTGGCAAGCGATTTTGCTTCTATTATGTTTTCCATACGCATAGAAGGATTTTATTGTTTTACCAATAGCAGCATACCGGAGCAAAAGAAATAATGGTTTATACTGTTATAACCCTGTGTTCTTTTTTAAAATGGACAGCAGATTTCGGAATTTTATGATGGTGCAGAAACTATAATGTTAGAATTTTTAGAAATTTAAAAAAAATTTACGCCTCAGTTAACCAAACAAGTCAAATATTTTGGCCTGGCTATTGGAATGTTTTCATATTTTTTTAATTTTAGAAGATGTTTGTCCCCAGACACTATCAAATCAGCTTTCCCTGATACTGCACACTCAATTATCCTGTTATCCGGTCCTCTTTCTTTTACAATATTTACATTAATCCGGGATTTTACATTAACACTGATATCGGATAATCTTCTCACAAATTTATCTATATTGTGTTCTGGCCATTTAAATTTTTCTCTTAATATCCTTACTGTCTCTGCAATAATTTCATCTGATGTAATCAGGATTATCTTATTTTTAAAAGCCATATCCAGAACCTTTGCAGGTATACCTTTAAAAAGAAGTGCGGAGATGAATACATTAGAATCAAAAACGATTCTTAACATTGATCTGTTTAAGACTCCTCTTCATCTAATATTTTAAACAGTTCTTCTTCATCTTTTATATTGAATTTTTCTGCTGTTTCTTTCCCAAAACTAAAAAGGTCTCTCCACTCTTTTTCAGCAATATGCTGCTTGTAGGCTTTAAACATATCCTTAAATAACTCGCTCCTGCTCTTTCCTTCGCCTCTAGCCATTCTATCCAATTCCTGAGCCATTTCTGGAGGCAGCGACAGAGTTAAGACTTTGCTTCTTCTGCCCAAATCAATCACCTTAATTATTACATTGTATTACAATAATTCAATAATATCATATTCGAAGCCTGCTCTCAAATTCCCTGCAGTGATTTCCCTCTGGCTGATACTGTAAAGATTGCACTATGGCAGTATTGCTATTTAATTCTTTGGAGGACTTCATTGATAGACCCCTCTTTCCTATCTCTTCATTTTATGGACTATTTATGGTAATGGCTTCCTGCCTTAGGGTCCATAACCGTTTTTATATGGAATTGGTCCCGGTTAAATAAGGCCAATTCTTTTGCTTTAACAGCTTCCATTAAAACTTATTTCAGCCTGGGTAATGCTGAATCCAGGAAACTTGCCGGCCAGAGAAGATGGGTTAAAGTCTTTTTTAACAAAAGCGATAACCGAAGGGCCGGAGCCGCTTATGGCTGCAGGTATCCCGTATTCCAGGTTAAGTTTGTCTAATACCTCCATGGAGGCAGGGTATATGTTTCTTCGGTATTCCTGGTACAGCCTGTCCCGGATAAACACCGAAGCCCGGCTGATATCACCTTTTCTTAAGCTGTCAGCCAGAAGGCAGAAATTGGCAATATTATCCGCTGCATCCTCTGCCGGCACCTTGTCCGGTATGGCTTTGCGTGCATCTCTGGTGCTGATACTTCCTTTGGGTATAAACAGCAGCACCCTGATATGGGGATGGATACTTAGCCTGGTATAGCTAAATTTTTTTCCAACCCTGTAGCACACCGCCAGGCCGCCGGTAATCGCTGCAGCTATATTGTCCGGGTGCTTTTCCATCCCCAAAGCAATCTCAAATACATCCTGCTCTGAGAGCTTTAGCCCATAGAGCTTATCGGCTATAAGGATGCCCGCTATTATATCCGCGGCACTGCTTCCCAGCCCCTTTCCCGGAGGGATGTTCTGCTCTACCTCTATGGCCAGCCCCTTTCTCCAATCCTTTCGGCAAATCTTAAGCGTATTTTCCACAGAGGCTACCACCAGGCTCGAGCGGGGTTCTATATGCTTTTGGGAATTGGTCTCAAAAAAACTGTAGCCCTTACTCCGGAACCTGGCCCTGTAATGGTTATAAAGGGCCAGAGCCAGGCCCGCCCGGTCAAAACCGGGGCCCAGGTTGGCAGAGGTGGCGCATGCTTTTAGGCAAGCTGTGTTTTTTTTCATACCATTTTTTTAAAAAACATATCCATAAGCGTGTGGCCCTGTACTGCCGCCGGGCCGTTTTTTTGCGGCCAGAACTCATCAAAGGCAGCCCGGGGATTATTTCTCCTGCCCCTGCTGCTATATATCAGGAAAGGCACCGGATCCGGGGTGTGGGTCCTTACCGAGATAGGGGTGGGGTGGTCTGAAAGAACCATGATCTTGAAATCATCTCCTGATTTTTTTAGGTAATCCCACACAGGCCTTATAACTTTCCGGTCTATCTCCTCTATGGACTTTATCTTTCCCTGTATGTCCCCCTGGTGGCCGCATTCATCAGGGGCCTCTATATGTATGTAAACAAATTGCCTATCCTTGAGCTCTTCTATGGCTGCTTCAGCCTTTCCCCTGAAATTGGTATGCAGGTTTCCGGTTGCCCCTTCCACCTTCACCGCTTTAAGCCCCGCACAGATGCCTATGCCCTTTATGAGGTCTACCGCTGATATAACCGAGCCTCTTATGCCGTATTTATTGAAAAAAGAAGTCAGCTCGGGTTTTTTGCCCTGGCCCCAGATCCATATGGAGTTGGCCTCCCTCTCGCCCTCTTCTTTCCGCCTGAGGTTTACAGGATGGCCCTCCAGTATGCGGGTGCTTTTCTCCATTATATCCAGTATCCTGGAGGATTTATCTCCCCGGGGAAGATAATCCCCAACTGCCTTCCCCAGTATGTCATGGGGAGGGGTAAGGCTTAACCGGTGGGGCCCTCCTTTCCATACCATCAGGTGTCTGTAGCCAACCCCGGGATAAAAGCTTATGAACTCCGTAGCCAGTTCTTGGCCCACAGCTCCTATCAGCTCTTCTGCTTCTGGGGTGGTTATCTCCCCGGCGCTGTGGTCCACCATTTTTTTCTGCCGGTAGCTGCCTTCCGAAAGGGTGACCAGGTTGCACCTGAAGGCTACATCCGCCTCTCCCAGCTCTACCCCCATGCTTACTGCTTCCAGGGGGGAGCGGCCGGTATGGCAGCTTAGCGGGTCATAGCCCAGCACAGAGAGATTGGCGGTATCGCTTCCCGGCTCCATGCCCGCAGGAATGGTGCTTACCATGCCCAGCATGCTATGCCTGGCTAAAGAATCAATGGCAGGTTTTTTAGCTGCCTGCAGGGGAGTCCTTTCCCCCAGTTTTGCCAGCGGGCGGTCTGCGGCCCCGTCCATTAAAACTACGGCATACTTCATTGGCTATCCCTTCCCAGCTCCAGCATGTCCGCTATCCGGTCCTTCATTTCTTCTCCGCTGCATACAGCATCATGCCTTACCGGAAGCCGGGCAAGCTTTTTTATCCTTTCCGGCACCGGTACCCCGCTTATCTCTGAAAGCCTTCCTATAAGCTCCATCTGGTCACCAGCCCCTGCATCACCGCCTACCGCTTCTATTACCTTGTCCGGGAACTTAAACGGGCTGGCAGTGGATACTATAACCGCCCTGCGGCTGTCTCCGGTATCCCTTAGGTATTTCTGGTAAACATCAAAACCCACCGCGGTATGGGTATCAATAAGGTATCCCAGCTTCTCAAAGGCCAGGCGGATGGCACGGGCGGTATCCTCTTCTGAGGCAAAACCGCCATAAAAATCCCCCAGTCTGCCCCTCATATCATGGTTAATCTCATACCTGCCGCTGGTATTGAGCCCATCTAAAAGGCTCTTAATCTTATCAGAATCCTGCCCGCTTACATCATAAATAAGTCTTTCCAGGTTGCTGGATACAAGTATATCCATGGAAGGAGAAGAGGTGGGAACAAGCTTTCGGTTACTGTCATATACGCCGGTTTTAAAAAAATCATACAGCACATTGTTTATATTGGAAGCGCATATCAGCCTGCCCACAGGCAGCCCCATCTTCCTGGCATAATAGGCAGCGAGGATATTGCCAAAATTTCCGGTGGGAACGCTAAAATTTATCTCCTGCCCTTCATCTATCTCTCCCCACTGAAGTAACTTAAGATAACTGTAAACATAATAGGCCACCTGGGGTATGAGCCTCCCAATATTTATGGAATTGGCAGAAGAAAAAATGTATCCTCTCTCCTCCAGAAGTTTTTTGAACTGCCTGTCGGAAAATATTTCCTTTACCCCCCTCTGGGCATCATCAAAATTTCCCTCAATGGCAACAACATGGGTGTTTTTGCCCTCCTGGGTTACCATCTGCCTTTCCTGTATTTTGCTCACCCCTTTCCTGGGGTAAAAAACTACAATCTCGGTACCCTCAACATCAGCAAATCCTTCCAGGGCAGCCTTGCCCGTATCCCCGGAGGTTGCGGTAAGGATAACTATCTTTCTCTCATTGCCCAGGATTTGGGATGCTTTTTTCAGCAGGTGGGGAAGAACGGATAAGGCCATATCCTTAAAAGCCAGGGTGGGGCCATGGAAGAGCTCTAAAAAAAAGTAATCCCCTTTTTTTACTAGGGGAGCGATATGAGGGTGATCAAACTTGTCATCATAGGCAGCAAGGACACAGTCAGCGATATCCCGGGAACTGAAATCAGGGAAAAAGCCAGTCATAATCATACGGGCCAGCTCCACATAACTGATCCCTGCTAAATCTTTTAAGGGCTCCTCCAGCCTGGGAAAATCAGTGGGCACATACAGGCCTCCGTCCTCTGCTATTCCCTCCACTATAGCCTTAAGGCAGCTGACACTGGAACCGCCTCTGGTGCTCCTGTACCTGATTTCTGCTGCCATCAGTCCAGATCCTCTACCCTTATGGCACTGAGAACTTTTTGGACCACATCCAGACTTGATACCTGTTCAATAGATTTATAAAGGTTTTTATTTAAAACTTCGTGGGTTATAAATATGAGCCTGGCTGTGCCTTCCTTTTCGGCCTGCTTCTGTATCATGGATTTAATGCTAACCGCATTATCCCCGAAGACATTGGCGATCTTGGCCAGGACCCCCGGCCTGTCTGCCGCATCCATAAGCAGGTAAAACTTGCTAATATCCTCATCTATGGGTTTTATCTTTTTTGCCTTAAAACAGCTGCAGCCGTAAATTGCCCCCTTATTGTGCCGGTCATGGTTTCTGGCAATCTTTATAATATCCCCTACTACTGAGGAGGCGGTCGGCCTGTCTCCCGCTCCCCGGCCATAGCCCATAACCTCGTCCACGTAATTTCCGTAAACATAAACCGCATTATAGGTATCTTCAATAGAAGCAAGGATATGCCCTACAGGCACCAGGGCTGGATGCACCTTCACGGTTATACCGCCCTCTTTTTCCATGCCGATGGCCAAAAGCTTTATGCGGTAGCCCATCTCCTGGGCATTGCCTATATCCACTGCCTTTATGGAGGTAATGCCTTCCCTGTAGACATCATCCATCACCACCCTGGAATTAAAAGCAATGGATGAAAGAATAGCCAGCTTGCAGGCTGCATCATATCCCTCAATATCAGCAGAAGGGTTTGCCTTTTCCGCATACCCCAGGTCCTGGGCCATCTTCAGCGCCTGGGCAAAGGAAAGGTTATCCTTTTGCATCCGGGTAAGTATGTAATTGGTGGTACCGTTTACCACCCCCACAATCTTGCTGATATTATTTGAAGCAAGGGATGACTTAAGCGGGCCGATTATGGGTATCCCCCCGCATACGCTTGCCTCAAACAAAATATCCACATTAGACCCTTGGGCTATATCAAAAAGCTTTTTCCCCTTGTTGGCTATCAAATCCTTATTGGCAGTAACCACATACTTTCCCTTTTCCAGAGCCCTGGACACGAAATCATAAGCAGGCACAATCCCCCCTATAAGCTCCACCACTATGTCTATGTCCTCATCCTCCAGTATGTCGGCCGCATCACCGGAGACAGACACGCTGGATAGCCCGGGGATATTGTTTTTAAGCTTGCTTAAGTCTTTTTCTGCTATGCGGGTTACATTCAGCCGTCTTTCTATCTTGCTGGCTATATAATCCCTCTGCTCATGAATCAAACGGTACACGCAGCTGGCTATATAGCCAAACCCTATCAGCCCTATATTTATATTTTTATAATTATTATTCATAAAGCTTCCTGTTTCCTGATATCAAATCGCAGTACTGCTGCCTTTCAATCCATACCCAGCTTTTTGAATCCTCCACAGCCACCACCGCGCTCCGGGGCTGGCCGTTATAATTGCTGGACATGGCAAAACAATAGGCCCCTGTAGCTGCAATAGCAATTAAATCACCTTTATTTACAATTGGCAAATGGATATCCTCCACCAGCACATCGCCGCTTTCACAGTGCTTGCCCACGACGGTATAGGTTTTGCCTGCCGGCTCATCATTCATCCTCTCTGCCAGAAACGCCTCATATTTTGCCTGATACAGGATAGGCCTGATATTATCAGACATGCCCCCGTCCACAGCTATATAGTTTTTTACATGGGGTATCTCCTTTACGGAACCTGCCTCATACAGGGTTATGCCTGCATTGCCCACAATTGACCTTCCGGGCTCCAGGTACATTTTTTCTATTTCCACCCCATGCTTTTTTCCATACCTTCTGGCTGCATCACCAATCACCTCTGCAAACTGGCTAACCGTAGGGGGCTTGTCCTGGCTGGTATACTGTATACCCAGTCCGCCCCCTATATTTACCCCCCTTATGTCTGCGCCCAGGGCCGGCTTTATGTTCCTTAAAAACTTGAGCAGCACATCGATAAGCTTCTCATAGGAAGAAAGGTTGAATATCTGTGAACCGATATGGCTGTGGATACCCACCAGCTCCAGGCTCCCGTAGCTAAGGGCAGCCTTTACCGCTTCCATGGCCACAGAGCCGTGGATCCCGAAACCGAACTTGGATTCAACCTTTCCGGTCTGTATGTATTCATGGGTAGAGGCCTTAATGCCCGGGGTAATCCTTAAAAACACCTTCTGCCTCCTGCCCGCCCCGGCGGCAAGCTCGGCCAGCAGCTTTAGCTCATCAAAATTATCCACTATAAAATAGCCAACATTACTGTTAAGCCCGTATGCAATCTCCTGCTTGGATTTATTGTTTCCATGGAAAAATATCCTGTGGGGCTCAAAACCGCTTTCAAGGGCAATATAGAGCTCTCCTCCGGTAGATACATCAATGCTCAAGCCCTCCAGGGCAATAAGCTGGCAGGAAGCTATGCTGGCAAAAGCCTTGGATGCATAAATAATTTCAGAATCCAGTCCAACAGAAGCAAAGCATTCCCTGTAGTCTCTGCACTGTTTCTTTATGGTGGCAATATCCATTACATACAGGGGAGTCCCGTACTTTTCCTTAAGCTGGCGAACGCTAAGGCCTCCCACTGAAAGCAATCCCTGCTTATCAATACTGCTGGTAACCGGTAATAACATATGCTCCTACCTTCTCATAAAATTTTACATTTTCCTGGGTGCGCTTATCCCCAGAAGGCCCAGGCCATTTACAAGCACCTGTTTTAACAGAAGCACCAGGCCCAGCCTTCCCCAATCCACCTTTTTGCCCTCTATAATCCGGTAATGGTTATAGAAATAGTGGAACTGGGAAGCAAGGCTGTAAAGGTACTGGGTTAAAAAGTAGGGGGCATTCCTGAGGCACCCCCTGTAAACCTCATCAGGGTAGAAAAGGAGCAGCTTGGCTATCTCCCTTTCAGTCCCGGTTTCCAGACCCAGCCCGGAAGCATCCACAGCTTCCAGCCCGGGGCTGTTTTCCAGCTTAGCCAGTATGCTTTCAATCCTGGCATGGGCATACTGGACATAAAAAACAGGGTTCTGGTTTGACTTCTGCTTTGCCAGGTCAATATCAAAATCCATGGGTGTATCAAAAGAGCAGTCAGCAAAAAAATACCTAACCGCATCCCTTCCCACTTCCCCTATAAGGTCCCTTAAGGTATATACCTTGCCCTTCCTCCTGGACATCTTAAGCGGCTGGCCTCCCTTTATCAGGCTTACCAGCTGCCCGATTATTATATCCAGCTCAATCCCATCCAGGCCCAGAGCCCTGCAAGTGGCCATCAGCCGGTCCACATAACCATGGTGGTCCGCCCCCAGTATATATATAAGGGAGTCAAACCCCCTCCCGGCCTTGTTTAAGAGATACATTATATCTGAAGCAAAATAGGTGGGCTGGCTGTCCTTCCTTATAATAACCCGGTCCTTGTCATCCCCGAACCGGCCGCTCCTGAACCACAGCGCCCCATCCCGGGAATAAGCCAGGTCTTTATCCTTTAGCTTATCCACAACCTTTTTAAAGTTGCTGTCCTCATATAAGCTGCTTTCGGCAAACCATACATCAAACTCTACCCCCATGGAAGAAAGGGTTTCCCTGATTTCAGAAACCATGGCATCCACCACCACCGGCTCAAGCCTCTTCGTATCTACATCGGCTCCCCCGGCAGAAAGGAATTCCCTGCCCTTCTCTTCTATGATTCTAGCTACCGCCTTTAAAACGGTTTCTTCAGGGTAGCCGTCCGGGGGGTAATCGGCATCCCTGCCAAAATGCCTCAGGTAAAGGCATGCCGCACACTGCACAAATTTCTTAACCTGGCTCCCGTAATCATTAACATAATACTCCCTGGTAACCTTATAACCATTGGCCATATACAGGCTGGAAAGGACATCTCCCAGAACACCCCAGCGGCCGTGGCCTATATGGAGGTTGCCGGTAGGGTTGGAGCTTACATACTCCAGGTTCACCCTGCTGCCCTTGCCGCTGCTGTTCTTCCCGTAATTTCCTTTTTGAGAGATTATTTGCTCCAGCCCTGCCCTTATGAAGGAATCTTTCAGCCTAAAATTTATAAAGCCGGGCCTGGCCACATTTACATCTTCTGCCTCCGGCCATTTTTCGGTTATATGGGCGGCTATCTGCTCGGCTATCTCCAGGGGGTTCCTGGACAGGAGGGAAGCCAGTACCATGGCTGCATTGGTGGAAAGGTCCCCGAATTTTTTATTCTTGGGCACAGCCAGGGTTACAGAATCCATAACCTTTTTATGGCCGTCTCCCAGCATTGACTTTAGGTACCTGGTAAGCCTGGAGGTTAATTCTTTTATAACCATAATTTATCCTTGCTGGAGCCGATGACCGGATTTGAACCGGTAACCTGCTCATTACGAATGAGCTGCTCTGCCAATTGAGCTACATCGGCAGCCTAATCATTTGTCCTTCTCTTCTTTTTCCTTCTGTGCCTCTTCTATCATATCTACTTCACAGAGGGGCACCGTTTTCCTGGTTTCGTTGTCAAACTCAATTACAACACAGCCCTTCAGGGGCTCATAACCGCATATGCATCCGGAGTTTTTGTCCACTTTTACCCTGCTGCCCCTCTCCGGGGCATTGTCCATGAAATCCTCATAATCCTCATGCTCGTATTTCAGGCAGCACATCAGCCTGCCGCATATGCCCGAAATCTTTAAAGGGTTGAGGGGCAGGTTCTGGTCCTTGGCCATCTTGATAGAAATGGACTCAAAATCGGTTAAAAAGCTCTTGCAGCAGAGCCTCAAGCCGCATGGGCCCAGCCCCCCTATGATTTTGGCCTCATCCCTTACCCCTATCTGCCTCAGCTCTATGCGCATCTTAAAAGCAGAAGCAAGCTCCTTTACCATATCCCTGAAATCAACCCTTTTTTCAGAGGTAAAATAGAAAATCATCTTGCTCTTGTCAAACATCACATGCACATCCACCAGCTTCATGGGCAGCTTGTACTTTTTGGCCAGCTTCTCAAACTTTTTTACTCCCTCTGCTTCCTTGTTCTTGTTTATCTCGTCCACAGAAAGGTCATAATGGGTTGCCTTCCTTATAACCTTGCTAATGGGCGCAGAAATGCCTCCCTCATCAATATCCTGGGGAGAGCTTACTACCTCCCCTATCTCTATGGAATCCCCAACATGGCATATAACCTTATCCCCGGCCTTTACGGGAATATCATTGGGGTCATAATAATGTATCCTTCCGTTTTTCCTGAATATAACTCCCACACATGGCTTCATTTATCTCTCACCTCTCAATGCATCCTCCAGGCTTAAGAAGATGCTGTCCAGTGCCAGCTCGCTGTTTATGGAACGGTCCATAAATTTCCTGTTTTCTTCTATCCTGGAAAGGATGCCCATTATTTTTTCCGTACTTATGTCAAAAATGCTCGCATCTATAAAAGAGTAATTATCCTCATAGTTTAGAACACTCCGGCCGGCTCCCGCTTTAACCGCAAGGATATCCTCCAGCCAGGCCACTATTATATCAAAAACCCGGTCCATGCCCAACTTATTGAACCTGGCCAGCCTCCTCTGCTGGCTCTGGGACAGAAATTTAATCTGTCTCTCAGCCTGAAGGTCATCGGCGCTGGTCTTTCTTATCATATCCGCCTCTTTTTTGAATTCCTGCTTCATCTTGGCAGCAAACTGTTCCAGGATCCCGCATACCTCTAAACCCAGGCCCATGGTCTGGCTTATGTCCCCTTCCACAATTTTTTTAATTTTAGAGTTCAGGACATCCTGGAGCAAATCAAAATCCATGCAGGATATCTCCGCCTCATCAGGCATAAACTCCCATTCAATTTCCATGCACCTGGAAACAACGGTGGGAAGCAGCGCCTTTGCCTGGCCGGCAAGCAATACAAAAACGCAATCCTCATCCGGCGGCTCCTCCAGGGTTTTCAGGAACTTATTGGCAAAAGCATCATTCATGGTTTCCGATTCCTTTATGATCACGATTTTTTTGCCCTCCGTATTGGAAGTCCTGGACACAAATTTCTTTATGACCTCAACATCGCTTTTAAGCAGGAAATTGCCTTCCGCTTCTATTACCAGCAGATTGGCAAAAACGCCCTTGAGGGTGTTTTTGCATATCCTGCACTGCCCGCATCCTGAACGGGGGCAGTTTATGCTTGCCGCAAAAGCAAGCGCCAGCCGGTAAAGGCAGCTGTGGCTGCCTCCTGAAAAAAGGAAGGCATGGCTTAGATTTTTTACCGCCAAGCCCTTAAGCAGCCTCAGGTTTGATTTGTTCTTGTCAGCATCGGTTAGAAAATCCAGATTATCCAATAAGGCCATCTATTTTATCCCTTACTATCCCAAATACCTCCTGAATGCCCTTCTCTCCATCTATTACCACATACCGCTGCTTAAATTTTTCTGCTATCTCCAGGTACCCACGGCAAACCTTCTGCATAAAATCACCACCCTGGGATTCAAGCCTGTCCCCGGCAATTCCGGACATGCTTTTTCTTGCAGCTCCCCTGCCTGCGCCTACATTTAAAAGGAAAGTCATATCAGGCACCAGGCCGCCGGTTGCCCACAGGCTCAAGTCAAGCATCCTGTCTGCCCCCAGGCCCCTGGCAATCCCCTGGTAAACAACAGTTGAATCAAAGAAACGGTCGCATATCACGATCTTTTTCTCTTCTAAAGCCGGCCTTATAACCTTTTCAGCCAGCTGGGCCCTGGATGCCAGAAAAAGCAGGGTTTCTGCCCTGGAAGTCATGTCCAGATTTCTCTTATCCAGGAGTATCCTTCTTATCTTTTCCCCTATGGGAGTGCCCCCCGGCTCAACGGCGGTAAGCACACCGTATCCCTTCTTTTTGAGGTAGCCTGCAGCCAGCTTTATCTGGGTGGTCTTTCCCGAGCCGTCAGGGCCTTCAAATGTTATAAATTTTCCCTTCATTGCAATGCCTCTGCTGATGAACATATTGTAGCACGGATGAATGCTTAAATCATAAAAACATGGGGGACAAGAGGCTAGCTTTTTCCTTTGTTCCGGGCATAAAGCTTTGCCTGGTACATGAAAGCTTCCAGCCTTGTCTCTGTGGTCCCCTGCTCCAGGCCGTCAAAGGCAAGGTTAAGCCAGGGCACCTTATATTTTTCCCTAATCCTTTTGGAGGTAGCGGTTACCATGGTTCCCGGCATACAGGTAAACGGCATCACATTGATTATCCCGTCGCAGCCTTCTTCAATCCAGGAAACAGACTTGCCCACGCTCAACGCAGCCTCCCCGAACCATTTAATGATATAGGGCTCAGCCTTATCCCAGGTATGGTATATGCTGTGGTCATCCGTTCCCCTCACAAAACCTTCCACCGGCCGGGCAAGTTTTTTAAGGTATCCGGATATAATACGGTTGTTTACCCGGTTCAGCACATAGGTGCGCACGGTCCTCATGTAATCAGCTGCCATGGGCCCAATCCCGCCGTTCCTGCTTCCCCCGGGGCGCAGGCCCTCTATAATCTTGTACATAAGGTCAGCCTGCTTGATTGAATTATCCAGCTTGCTGGTAGCGGTTGTATGGCTGGGCCATTCAGATATGGTGGGTATCTCCACCTCACCCCCCAGCTGCTCAACCTTTTCCACAATCTCATTATTGCTGTATGGATGGTTCCTTACATAGATTTCCCCCACAATACCAATCAGGGGCTTCTTTTCCCTGTTGACTTCTATAGCCTCAAAATCCTTCCTTGCCTCCGTCAGGAGCTCCACCAGCTTGGGGAAAAGGTCCTCATGTTTTTCCTTTTCCAGCAAACCGACCACCCCTTCAAGATACTTTTTATAGGCAGCCTCTGACCGCCCGGGCTCCTTCTGGTAAGGCCTGGTGGCGCGCAGCATCTTATCCAGATTATCCAGGGTAAACACGCCCTGCATGGCCCTTCCCAGCATCCTGTAGCCCTTCATGCTGTCCATATCGTATTCCCTGTAGAAGCTTGAGCTCTCCGGTGCCCCCGGTGACACTATGGGCACCCCTTCATAGCCCAGCTCCTGGATAATTATCTTCTGCATCTTGTTGTACTGGCCGAACCTGCAGGGCCCGTAAGTTAAGGGCATTAAAAATGCACAGGTTTTGGGGTCATTGTTTTTTAAGGTCTTCAGTATGTCCCCGGTGGTTATGATAAACGGGTAGCATTCCTTTCCCAGGGTATGCCTTCTTCCCAGCTCCAGAGTCTGGTCATCAGAATGCATTACCTCCGCCTCTATGCCCTGGTTCTTGAATGCAGCCTGGATGGCATAGGAGCCATCGCTCATATAGGGTATGTAAATAGTCCGCCTCTCATCTTTCTTAAATATCACCGGCGCCGGTTTCGGTTTCTCCTGCACAAACTTCTGCTTTATTTTCCTTGAGTTTTTAAGCGAATCGATAAAAGCCTCGCAGCGGGTTACCACTCCCGCTCCGCCGGTATGCTCATCTATTTCAATCTTTAAAAACGGCTTGTCCATCTCCCGTTCAAAATACTGGAGTATAAAGGAATCGGGGCCGCAGCCAAAATTTGTAAGGTAGGCAGGATAGAGCCTGTCGTCTTTGACTATGATGCTGGCAGCACTCATGATCCTGTCCCCGAACTCCCAGTACAGGTTGGACCATTCCGAAGGAAGGTTAACCGAATCCACGGGCAGAAAATCAAGGGGCAGGACCTTTATGCCGCATTCCCTCAATTTGTTGGGTATGTCCATGGAAACCGCCCGGTCACAGCTGTTATAGGAACGGGAGGTAACCACAATAGCCGGCTCGTCTTTGTCCAGCTGGGACAATACCTCATTGCCCCTGGCCCCGAGGCTGGCATAGAAGTTTCTCTGTGCCTGATAGGCGGCATCAACCGCATTCTTTATTATTTTTCTGCCCCTGCCCAGCTTTTTCCCCAGATCCATAAGCTGTTTTGATTTGGCATAACCCTCAAAACTAAAATTAACTATGGGATCAAGTATCTGGACCCCCTCCATATCAATGGCTGCCTTGACCACGCAGGGGATGCCCTGCACAAAGGGGCAAGGGAAACTTCCCCTCCTGTCACCCTTAATGGCATGCTCTTTGGCAGGCATATCCCTGATGGTGGGAAGGAAAATATAGTCTACATCCTTCTGGGTCAGGTTATGTATATGGCCCAGCATGGCCTTCATGGGAAAGCAGGTCTCGGCAATAACCGAAGAGAGGCCGTCCGAAATTATCTTTTTATTGGTCTTATCCGAGAGCACCACCTCGAACCCCAGGTTATCAAAATAGGCGCTCCAGAATGGATAAAATTCATAGGTAAGCATGGTAAAGGGTATCCCCACCTTTTTTGCCCCGGGATTTCCCCTGGCCCGGTAGGTATTTAAAAGTATATCCTCCCTTTCCTTAAAATAGTCGGGGATGCTTGACGCCGAAGACTTTGATTTCTCATATTTTTCACATCTTCCCCCATAGAACAGGGGTTTTTCGCCCTCGATTGACACCTTTTTTATGTCACAGTGATTGGGGCACCCATTGCATTCAAAAGACTTCTGGGAATAACTTACTTCAGCAATCTGCTCAAACCCCCTGAAATTGGTATCCCCCCTGCTGTTTTCCATGGCTACTATGGCCGTGCCTATGGCCCCGGTAACCTCATGGTGGGGAGGAACTATTATTTTGGTGCCCAGGTAATTTTCAAATGCAGCCACCACCGAATGGTTGAAGGCAACCGCTCCCTGGAAGAAAATCTTTTTGCCTATCTTTTTTCTGGCCACCACCCGGTTTATGTAATTCATAACGATTGAATAGGCCAGCCCGGCCAGTATATTGTCTACCTTTGCCCCCTTCTGGTAATGGGAATAGACATTGGTCTCCATAAATACTGTACACCTTTCCCCCAAATCAATGGGGTTTTTGGCCTTCAGGGCAATAGGGGCAAAGTCCTCTATCTTTAAGTCAAACCTCTCTGACTGCTCTTCCAGAAAAGAGCCGGTCCCTGCCGCACATACCTTGTTCATCTCAAAATCAACCACCACCCCATTTTCCATGGAGATGTATTTGGAATCCTGGCCCCCAATCTCAAATATGGTATCCACGCTCCGGTCAATGGCCGCAGCAGCAGTGGCCTGGGCGGTAATTTCATTTATGACCGTATCGGAGCCCACGAAATCCCCTATAAGGTACCTTCCCGAGCCTGTGGTTCCCGAGCCCCTTACATTGATCCTGTCCCCCACTTTTTTGTTAATTATGGAGATGCCCCTGCGCACCGCTTCAATGGGCCTGCCTGCAGTTCTTAGATAACACTTGGATATAAGCTTTTTGTCCCTGTCGATAGCCACCACATTGGTGCTGATAGAGCCCACATCTATACCGATATAGGCATCCACTTTCTCCCTGCCGAAACGGTAGCCTTCTTCGCTGTAGGAAGGAAGCGCCGATTTTTCTAAAACCAGGGGCTTGAAGGTATCCCTTTCATACTTTAAGCTCCCCATATAACTATCCATGTCTTTGAGCAAATTACCGGTACCTATAGTGCCCCTGCCGGCTGCTGAAAGGGCAGCCCCTATAGCTCCCATGGACGCATTATGGTCGGGCACTACCAGTTCCTGGCCCAGTATATCGCTGAAGGCCTTGACCATGGCCCGGTTATATGAAACCCCGCCGCAAAATATTACGGGCGGCTTGAATTTTTTGCCTTTAACAATGCCGGACTTAAAGCTCCTGGCCATGGCACAACAGAGCCCCAGGATTATATCCTCATCCTTTGCTGCTTCCTGCTGGAGGTGTATCATGTCTGATTTGGCAAAAACGCTGCACCTTCCGGCAATGGTTTCCGGGCTCCTGGATTTTAAGGCAACCTCGGCAAACTGTTCAATGGAAAGCCCGAACCTTGAAGCCTGCTGATCCAGAAAAGAGCCGGTCCCTGCGGCACAGAGCTCGTTCATGGCATAGTCACCGATAGCCAAGTCAACAAACTTGGAATCCTGGCCCCCTATATCTATAACTGTGGAGGCATCCGGTATAAAGCTCCGGGACGCATTCATCAAAGCCTCTATTTCATTTATAAACAAAACCTTCAGGCCCCGGGACACAGCCTTGCCTCCCGAGCCGGTAAAGGCAATCCCGCAGATATCATTGCTTCCGTATTGTTTAAACAGAGCCTCCAGGTCGCCCCTTACCAATTCCAGGGGCTCGCCATGGTGCCTGCTGTATGGCATTATATCCATGATATTCCGCCCGCTGTCTATTACGGCACGGTTTACGCTGATAGAGCCAATATCGTACCCTATATAAAGTTTCATCTTGTCCTTGGTTAAGTTAACAGAGTCATTTTGTAATGCTAACAACATTAAATATAAACGTCAATCAAATGATTTTGTTTCCAAAACAGCTTGCTTTTAAACCAAAATTTTTTGTAACAGCAGCAAGCTTAAGGCCAAGGGCTACGGCCTTAAATAAAACATTTTTCTAAGCAGCTTGCCTGCCGAATTTTTTAACGTTTAGGGCAAGCACCACAAAAAACAATGCCCCCAGAAGTCCCAGATCTATATACAGCACGCTGTCCTTGGAAAAGTATTCTGAAAGATAACCGCTAAGGTACTGGAAAAGCACCAGCCCGCCATAGGCAGAGGCATGCAGAAACCCCGAAATTGAATTGGTAAATTTCTGGCCGATGCCAAGGCTCATGGAAAAGGTCAGCGAGAAGTTGCCGGAAATGCTTATCCCGAAAAGGAATATGAAAACAACCTTGGCTGCAAGGTGGGGGATAAGGAAAGCTAAAAGCAGAAAGGTAAAGGAGGCCATTATGCTTGCCAGAAGCAACCTTTTTTCTGCCACCAATTTAACCGCATAGTTTTTAACCACCATGCCCGCCAGGTTGGCCCCTACATAGACAGCCAGAAAAAGCGAACTTATGTCCAGGCTGATATCCATGGCTGAAAAGTAGGAGGTAAACCAGGTATAAAAAGTCTGGGTGGTGGATACATACAGCAGGGCCACCAAACAGCAGAGAATGATATAGGAGTGGGAGATAACATGCCTGTGCTCATCAAACATTGCCCTCAGGTTTATTTTCCTGCCCCTGGCCTTGGGTATGCTCAGGGAAAAAAGTATGATGGTTATACCCGCCTGGGGAATAACCAGGTAAACGAACAAAGCCTGCCAGCTCAAGCTATAGGTTACGGCCAGGCTGACCATAAGGGGAGCAATTATGGCCCCTATGGCCAGGCCTAGATTGGCCTTAAGTATATTGGCAGCCCGGTCCTTGAAGTAATGGCTGCCGATAAGGGATATGGTGCTTATGCCGATTATGCCAATGCCAAACTGCAGGACGAAATAGGCGAGGGTAAAAGCTGCATAGGAATAAGAGAAAAACAGGGCAAGACAGCCGGCAATAATAAATAGTATCCCCGAAAAGATTATCCTTTTAAACCCAAAGAGTTCAACCAGGTAACCTATGCCAACAGAGGTCAGCAGAAGCGCAAAGGTGCCCAGGGAAATGGTCCTCCCTATATAATCCAGCCCGACACCGAGGTCTGCAGCAATCAGGGGGACGATGGGCCCGATGATGTTTATGAGGATGCCCAGCATCACCCTCTGCCCTATGGAAAAAGCCAGAACGCCTTTTTCCGATACGCTTATCCTCTCAATTTTTATAATCCTGAATATTTTATCCATAATCCTGGTTTTAAAAATATAATGTTAGCATTCTAATACAAGCAGCCTCTTATGTCATGGCCTCAAGGGAAAAAAACGGCAGCTTGATATAAAAAAAAGAGAGTCTATACTGTACCTTTAAGCAAAACAAGGAGGAAAAAATGCTTACATTGGAAAAACCAAAAAATTATATAGTCCCCCTGCCGGTGATGCTGGTGACCGCCAGACTGAAGGAAAACGGAAAGATTAAAGACAATATCATCCCCCTGTCCTGGGTGGGCACCGTAGACTCCAGGCCGCACCTTATAAACATAAACATAAGCAACGGAAAATATTCCGGGCGCCTGATAAAAATGAGCAGGCAGTTCGGCATATGCGTACCCACACAGCAGATGTTGGAAGAAGTAGACCGCTGCGGCACAACCCACGGAAACAAGGTTGATAAATTCGAGCTAACCGGGCTTTCCAGATTTGAGGCCCAGGATATTGATGTTCCCCTTATAGCGGAATGCCCCATTAACATGGAATGCACCCTGGAGGAGGTTTATCCCTTCCACTCCCATGAGATGTTTGTGGGAAAAATTGTAAAAACCCATGTGGATGAAAAATACACAGAAGACGGAAAGCCGGATTACAGCAAGGTTGATCCTCTCTGCTATGTAGACGGCCAGTACTGGACCCTGGGCGAAAAGAAAGCCAAGCTTTTCTATACCGCGGGCAAATAATAGAAGGGGTATTTTATATGATTAAGCTTCTGGCTTTGGACCTGGACGGCACCCTGCTTGACTCCCGGTCCAGGATCAGCGATAAAAACAGGGAAACGGTTCAAAAATGCCTCCAGAGGGGTATAAAGGTAGCCATTGTTACCGGCCAGCCCCTGCGCTCTGCAGGCAGGATAATAAGCAGCCTGGGCCTGGCCAGCCCCCATGCGGTATCCAATGGTACCCTGATAGTTGACCACAGGCTCAAAAAGCTTGACTATTTGCCCATAGATGCCCCCTCCTACCGGGCTATAGTTGATTTTTCCAGGAAAATGGAGCAGCAGCTTCTGGTAAGCACTATGGATGGCCGCCTGACATATGAGAGCGACCTTTACGGGCTGCCGGGAAAAGACAGGATGGTAAAGACAGATGACCTGCTGGCTGAACATATTGCTGAAAATGTGCTTCTGTGCACCATAATGACCAGGGATGGCTCCAATGTAAAAATAAAAGCCGAAGATATAAGCGGGGAAATCAAGGTAAGGGACTCGGGCTTAAACTACATAAACATTTTTAACCGCAGGGCAGGAAAAACATACGGACTGAAAAGGATTCTGGAATACCTCAAACTCTCCCCGGACCAGGTTATGGCCATAGGGGACGGAGAAAATGACCTGGGAATGATAAGGATGGCAAAAATCGGGGTGGCCATGGGCAATGCTTCCTCAATGGTAAAGAGGCATGCAGACTATACCACTTCAGACAATGACCGCCACGGGCTGAGCGAAGCTATTGAACAATTACTTTAAGCCCGGCCAATTCCTTTTTTTTACCGGCCGCAACCCCTATTTTTTTCTATCATATAAAAATCTAATATGTTAGAATTAAAGCCAAATGGAGATTTCCCTTGGGCAAAAAATTTTAATTATTTCTGCTATTTTCTTCCTCCTTGTCATTCTTACCTCCTGCGACCAGTCCATTATAGACATCTATACCGAAATCAATGCCGATTACAGCGGAACCAGGGTGGTTGAGGTGGCGGTAAAAACAGAGTACCTGCAGCGGGGGGAAGTCGTGCTTGCCGGTGATGAGACCCTGTATGAAAGGATCATCTCTTCTTTGCCGGAGGGCGATATAGAAACAAACCAGGACGAAAATTTTACCTATTTTAAATCAGCCATTAATTTCAAAGACATAAATTTTCTTCAGCACATTTCCATAGATAATTTTTCCGAAGAGCCGCCCAGGCGGTTTTACGCTAAGATGACCATAGGCGATTACTTTTTTTACAGTGACTATTTTTTTTATGATTATGTAGACATGCTGGTAGATGAAAGCCTTTTGGCCACCACCGAAAAGGATTCAGATTATAATCGGCTGGATGCCCTGCTGGCTGCAGACCCGGAAATGCTCTCTATCGCCTACCAGATAAAATTCCCGGTAAAAATAGTCGATTCAAATGCAGATGTGGTATCAAACAGCAATATTGCCCTGTGGAATATCAGTTACGGCCAGGAAAAAGACATAAGAATTGAAGGAAAGAGGACCAAATTCCTCCCTTATTTTTTGCTGGTGATACTGGGCCTTATCGTACTGTTTATACTCTTCCTTGTATTCGCCCTTGCCTTCAGCTCCAGGAGAGGCAAGAGAACCAAGGATACCAGAAAACCCATATACTCCTACGACAACTACTTTAAAAAAGACAAATATACGGACTTCGATGAATAACCATAAAGACATACAGCTAAGCACCCCCTTAACCGGGGAGAAAATAAAAAGCCTAAAGGCCGGGGACATGGTGTTTTTAACCGGGGAGGTATTCGGGGCAAGGGATATGGCCCACAAAAGGATTGCTGAATGCATCAGGAAAAACAAACCCCTTCCCGTAAACCTCAAGGACTCAACCATATTCTATGTGGGGCCCTCCCCCACCCCGCCGGGAAAAACAAGCGGCTCAGTCGGCCCCACCACCGCCGCCCGCATGGACAGCCTCACCGAACCACTGCTTAAAAACGGTTTGAGGGCAATGATTGGCAAAGGGGCAAGAAGCAGCCAGTTTAAGGAAATGATTAAAAAATACTGCGCCGTTTATTTCGTTGCTGTCGGCGGAATTGCTGCTTACCTTTCTACCAGGATAAAAAAAATAGAACAGATCGCCTACCATGAGCTGGGCGCAGAAGCCATATACAGCCTTCAGCTGGAAAATTTTCCCCTTTTTGTGGCCTACGATATTTACGACGGAGATATTTTTGAACAGGCCCTGCGCATGGAATGACAACCCAAAAAAACAGCTACCGGCAGGGTGGCCATATGGCAGGGGGCAAACTCTATATTGCAGGCCAAAGCTGTGGTGGAACCCCCCAGGCCCTGAGGACCGATACCCAGCCTGTTTACCTCACCGAGCATCTTCTCTTCAAGTTCCCTGTACCTCCGGCTTCCATTTCTTCTGTCCAGCCGCCTGAAACTAGCCTTACGGGCAAGGCCGACTACCCCGGATGCGGTAGAGCCTATTCCAACCCCTATGATTACCGGGGGGCAGCATTTGGTAACATTTTCTTGGACCACATCCCTTACCAGCTCTGTCAGCTCACTCTCTCCTGCCGAGGGATTTAACATAAAAAGGTAGGAGCAGTTTTCGCTGCCTCCCCCCTTTAGGGTAATGCTTATCTCTATCCCCCGCCCGGGGCCAAAAGAGGTTTCTACTGACGCCGGCGTGTTTGAGCCGGTATTTTTTCTCCTGAAAAGGGGATCGGATACAATTGATTTCCTCAGATAGGCCTTTTGGTAAACTTCAGACACAGCTTCGTTTAATCCAGCTTCCAGGCTATGGGCCTCTTCTATGCATATGCCGGGCCCTATGTCCAGGCTTATATACACTGTCCCGCAGTCCTGGCACAGGGGAAGCTTTTCCTTTCTGGCAGTTTCCGCATTCTCTAAAATATAGCCCAGTATTTTCTTCGCCCGTGGGCTGCTCTCTGCAGACCGGGCATCCTCTAATGCATAAACTATATCCGGCGGCAGGCTGAAACTGGCTTCAGTTATTAGCTGGGCTGCCTTTCTTTTTATGGTTGTAATTTTTATACTTTTCATCTTTGCCCGGGCACTCGGGATTAATGCATAGGTTCCAGGGCCTTCTGCCCTTGGTAATAACCTTAATTACAGGGTATGCGCATTCCCTGCACTTGTCATTGGTAGTAAGTATAAGCCCTTTTTGGGGAAGTGAAAAGCTGGTCCTGCAATTGGGATAGGCGCTGCAGCCAATAAACCTCTTTTTGCTTTTCTTGGAGGTCCTTATCACCAGTTCCCCCGGACAGCCTTCTGCGGGGCATTTCCCTACTTTCAGGTCTTCCTTTATGCCGTTTTTTATCTCCCTGGCAATCTCTTGTCTTTCATCTTTGAGCCTGGCCATTACCTCTTTGAGCATACCCCTTGATTTCTGGACCACCGCTTCCCTGGATTCATCACCAGCCACTATGCCGTCCATATCCATTTCCAGCTCAGCGGTCATATCCGGGGATGATATCTTTTCTGCGTGTTTTTTAAGCATCTTTACCACCGATACGGCCTTCTCAAAAGGCTCCAGGGGATTGCCCTTAACATATCCCCGGCTTATCAGGGTCTGTATGATGGTATGCCTGGTGGCCTTGGTGCCCAGCCCGAGCTCTTCCATTTTTTCCACCAGCTTTCCCTGGGTGTACCTGCCGGGAGGCTTGGTTTCCTTATCCAGTATGTCTTTTTTAACCACATCCAGGCTCTGGTCCTCATCAAGATGGGGGATATAGAGGTCCTTATGCTTGTAATAAGGATAAACCTCTACCCAGCCTTTTTCCATCAGATGGGAGCCGTTGGCAATAAACCTTTCTGAGTTTATGTCAATCCTTGCCGATATGCCCTTGAGCCTGGCCGGGGGCATAAGGGTAGCAAGGAACCTCCTTACCACCAGCTCATATATCTTCCATTCATCACCGCTAAGGTCTTTTTTGCCTGCAGCCATGGTGGGATATATGGGAGGATGGTCGGTAGACCTCTTCCTTCCCCTGCTGGCCTTTATTTTTTCCTGGGCCAGGACCCTTAAGCACATGGGGCCGAAGAACGGGGATTTGCCTACTTCCCTTACCACCTCAGCCGGATCAAGGAAAGAAGGATAAACTGTATTGTCTGTACGGGGATAGCTTATATACCCGTTCATATAAAGATTTTCAGCAGTATTTATGGTCCTGCTGGCGGTAAACCCGATGCCGTTGGCAGCCACTATAAGGCCGGTGGTATTAAAAGGTATGGGGGGAGCTATTTTTCTCTCCCTCTCCTTTATCTCTGCAACCCGGCCCCTGCCTCCCAGATTATTGTAAACCTTCTCTGCTTCTTTTCTGCTGGAAAACCTTTTTTTCTTATGCCCGGCCTCAAATTCTTCCCCTTCTTCTGTCTTTAGCAAAACCTTTATAACCCAGTAGGGAACCGGCTTAAAATTCTTAATCTCCATCTCCCTGTCCACTATAAGGGCAAGGGTCGGAGTCTGCACCCTTCCCACAGACAGGAATTTATCCTTTACCTGGTATGAGGCCAGGGATATAAAACGGGTAAGCGCTGCCCCCCATATCAGGTCAATATCCTGCCTTGCCCTTCCGGCCAAAGCCAGATTGAAGTCCAGCTTACCCAGCTTGCCGAAAGACTGAGCCAGTTCCCGGGGAGTTATTGAAGAAAACCTGGCCCTTCTGTTGACAGCTACACTGTTTTCCTCCTCTGTAATGCTCAGCGCATCATAGCCTATCAGTTCCCCTTCCCGGTCATAGTCGGTAGCGATGATTATCTCATCCGCTTCCCGGGCAACCTTCCTCAAAGCCCTTATGATTTTCTTCTGTATGGGCATTTTCTCTATCTCGGCATCTATGAGGTCCATGGGGTCAACCTTGAACCAGTTTGCATATTTTTTGGGATAATCCACCTTGAGTATGTGCCCCTTTAGCCCTATCACCCGGTAATCTGTGCCATCCAGTTTAAAGCCGTAGGTGGGCACCCCATAGACTTTTTCTTCCTTTACCCCGTTTCCTGAGAGTATGGAAGCTATCCTTTTGGCCGCTATTTCTTTTTCAGATATTATAAGTTTCAATAAAATCACCTTGAATTTGAAATAATATCACTAAAATAGGAAAAGTCAAAACTTAAATAGGCGGAGGAATCAAAAAGATAGGATAATCGGACTTATGAAAACATCTATTTTGCTGCTCGCCCTTTCTGCGCAACAAACAGCTTAAATACATCACCCATGGCCAGGTCTTTTTCAGCTACCAGCTCCATCCCTGCTTCCCTTATGCTGGCTGCTGTATCCCTGTTTATGCTGACCCCGGTAATGGATTTTACCAGGGGATTAAACAGATTCTGCAGCAAGGAGGTTGCCTTCCTTTTGCTTAAGACATGCTCTATCATCACCGCTTTTGCTCCCGGCTTCAACACCCTGTTTATTTCCTTCAGTCCCTTCAAGGGATGGGGAACAGAGCAGAAAACTGTACTGGCTATAACATAGTCAAAAAGCCCGGACTTAAAAGCAAGATCCTCCACATCCATCTTGGCCAGGATAACATTTTTCCTGCCTGAAGCGGCAAGCTTGCGCCTTGCCTTCTCAAGCATTCCTGCTGAAAAATCAATAGCAGTAACCTCGGCCTGAGGGTGGTAATAATCTATGTTCTTTCCGGTGCCCACCCCCACCTCCAGTATTTTTCCCTCAAGGGGAGAAAAATACTTTTTTCTCCACTTCGAATAAACCATCCTTTCAAGGGGAAACTCAAAAAAATCATAAAACCTTGCATTCCGGTCATACTTTTTTTCTACCATAGTACCACCAAACCTATTCTGGCCGATTAATCAATTTATTCATGCTGCCCGTCCGGTATCCTTCAATATCAAGGGTAATATAAACATAGCCCTGCCCCTTAAATTCTTCTGCAATATCAGCCGCCAGGTTTTTGTCCAGAAACTTTTTAAATTCATCCCTGTCTACCTCTATCCTGGCTAAATGTCCATGGTGTCTTACCCTTACCTGGGAAAACCCCTTCTCCAGGAGGTAGCTTTCCAAATGATCGATAATCTTTAAGAGGCTTTCGGTTATTTCTGTCCCGTAAGGGACCCTGCTGGCCAGACAGGCAAGTGAAGGGCGGTCCCAGCCGGAAAGCCCCATTTTCCTGGACAGGTCCCTTATCTGATGCTTTTTTAGCCGGCAGTCTTTTAGGGGGCTTATTACTCCCAGTTCTGAGGCTGCGCGGGAGCCAGGCCGGTAGTCATCGGCATCATCTTCATTCTGGCCATCTAAAACAGCTCCAATCCCGTATTCTTTCGCTGTTTCAATTATATTCCTGAACTCCTCGCTTTTGCAGTAATAACACCTCAGCCGGTCATTTTTAACAAACTTATTGCCTCCCAGGCCGGCCTTTATCACCACATGGCTTATCCCGTATTTTCTGGCAAACCCGGCCGCCCTGTCCAGTTCCTTCCGGGGAAAAGAAGGGGAATCTATGGTTATGGCCATGGCATTTTTGCCCAGAGTATCCGAGGAAACCTTTAGAAGAAAGGAGCTGTCCACTCCTCCCGAAAAGGCAACCGCAACCCTGCCCATGCTTCTAATCTTCTCCCTCAGCAGGCATAATTTTTCTTCAGGGGATTTCTCTGCCAAACCAGTCACCTCCATTGTCATTGCTAACTTAAAGCCTGCTGCAGGTCAGCTTTGAGATCTGTCCTGTTTTCAATACCCACAGAGAGCCTTACCAGGTTATTATTTATCTGCCTCTGTCTTCTCTGCTCTTCAGAAAAAGAGGCATGGGTCATCCGGGGAGGATAGCATACCAGGGACTCTACTCCACCCAGGCTTTCTGCCAGCAGGAACAGCTTAAGTTTTGAAAGGAATCTCTCTACCGCCGGATACCCTCCCTTAAGCTCAAGGCTTATCATTGCTCCAAAACCCTCCATCTGCCTGCAGGCAATGCCATGGTATCTGCTGTCCGGTAATCCGGGGTAGTGTATTTTTTCCACCCGGGGATGGCTTTTCAAATAATGGGCCAGGTACAGGGTGTTTCTTTCATGCTCTCTCATCCTTACCGCCAGCGTCTTTATACCCCTGATTGCCAGCCAGCAATCCCAGGGGCCGGGAACCGCTCCCGCTGCATTCTGGTAAAATTTCATGCGGCTGTGTATTTCCTTGCTGCCGGTCACTGCCCCGCCCCCTATAATATCGCTGTGCCCGGAGAGGTACTTGGTGGTGCTGTGCACCACAATATCTGCCCCGAAATCCAGGGGTTTTTGAAAATAAGGGGTGGCAAAGGTATTATCCACGGCCAGAATGATTTTCTTTTTCCTGCAAAGGGCTGACAGCCTCTCCAGGTCAATCACCTTCAGAAGTGGGTTGGTAGGGGTCTCTACCCAGATTAGTTTAGTATCCTTTCGGGCCAAATCCTCAAAGCTTCCGGCGGCATCCGGATTTGCATAGCTTACCTTAAGGCCCCAGGGCACAAACACCTTTTCTATCAGCCGGTATGTTCCCCCATAGATATCATCCCCCACCACCACATGGTCTCCGGGGCCAAGCAGGCTGAAAACAGCAGTGGTAGCCGCCACCCCCGAAGAGAAAGCAAGCCCGTATTCGGCTCCCTCCAGGGAAGCAAGCACCTTCTGCAGGGCATCCCTGGTGGGATTATCGGTGCGGGAGTATTCATAGCCTTTGTGCCTGCCGACTGCATCCTGGCGGTAGGTGGAAGTCTGATATACAGGAGGGATAACTGCGCCCGTCCCGGGATCAGGCTGCTGTCCCTCATGTATAGCTTTGGTTTCAAATTTCATCTTTCCTCCTATTGGACCAGAAATTTATCAAATCCGCCCTGGTGATCACCCCTGCCGGAACCCCGTTTTTTAAAGCTATGATAGCGGTGGTACCGGATAGGAGAATCCGGTAAGCCTCCAGCATATCAACATCCTGGTCCAGGGTAGGCAAAGGGCTTCCCATAACCGCAGAAACAGGTGTATGGGAAAAATCCATGCCGTCATGGAGAAGCTTCATCAAAGAAGCCTCATCGAGGCTCCCGGCTACCCTGTCCCGGTCTATAACCGGAAGCTGGGATATATTGTGTTTTTGCATCAGCCCTACCGCGGAAGCCGCCATATCCTCCGGGCTAACCCCGATTATGGCCTGGAAATTCTTCTGGTCCACAACCTCCCCCAGCCTGGTTACCCTTACTTCTCCCTCTTCCCAGAAACCTTTCTCCTGCATCCACTCATCGGAAAATATCCTGGTCAGGTAGTTTCTGCCCGTATCGGGCAGCAAAACCACAATATAGCGGGGGGTTTTAAGCCTCTGGGCAAACTTTAGGGCAGCGGCCGCTGCCGTGCCCGATGACCCCCCTACCAGCAGCCCCTCCTCCCGGGCCAGCCGCCGGGCGGTATTAAAGGATTGCTTATCGCTTACCCTGACCATATGGTCCACCACCTGGCGGTTGAAGGTCTTGGGTATAAAATCTTCCCCTATCCCCTCCACCATATAAGATTTGGGGCTATCCCCGGACAGGATGGAACCTTCGGGATCCGCCCCCACTATTTCTATATCCGGATTCTTTTCCTTCAAGTAACGGGACACCCCGGAAATGGTTCCCCCTGTTCCCATGCCGGCCACAAAAACTTCAACCCTTCCGCCGGAATCCTCCCAGATTTCCGGGCCGGTTGTAAGGTAATGGGCATGGGGATTGTTAGGGTTTTCAAACTGGTTGGGCCGGTAGGCCCCGGGAAGCTCTTTGGCCAGCCTGTCAGCCACCCCGTTATAGCTGTCCGGTGAATCCGGGGAAACCGAGGTGGGGACAATGACCACCTCTGCCCCATAACTTTTAAGCAGGCTGATCTTGTCGGCACTCATCTTATCCGGCATAACAAAAATAGTGCGGTAGCCTTTAATGGCTGCCGCCATGGCCAGGCCAACCCCCGTATTGCCTGCTGTAGCCTCCACAATAGTGCCTCCCGGCTTCAGAGAGCCGTCTTTTTCCGCCGCTTCTATCATGGAAAGCCCTATCCTGTCTTTTACGCTGCCGCCGGGATTAAGGCATTCAAGCTTAACGTATATGGTTGATTTTATTCCCCTGCTTATCCTGTTAAGCTTAACCAGCGGGGTTTTCCCAATCGCCTCCAGCACATTATTAAATTCTTTTCCCATATCCTGCCTCACTTCAGCCTCAATGCGTCGTACAAAAGGCTGTTTCCGTCACATTTGTAACAATGGTTCTCTTCATTGGGCATAATACCTGAGCCAGCCGCTATATCGCCGGCCTCCAGCACAGTTTCCACAAACCAGTCAGCCACAGGTGCCCGGTGCCCCTCAAATGCCGAGCCCGGATTGGGTGACCACACAAATGGGACCACACTGGCGCCCATGCCTGTAACCGCGCGTACTCCTTCCAGGAATGTTTTTTTGGACTCAAGGCCCATCACAAAAACACCGTATACATTTCCTTGTCCAAATATCTTTACCGCCTCCTCAATGGAGTTTAGAAAATCCTGGTGGCTGGTGCTCTCTGCCTTACCGGGGCAGATGGCCTCATACAGTTTGCTGTCCCATATCTCCATGGAAAAACCGATAGCCCCTATCCCCGTATCATGATACCTCTTTATTTCATCCCTGCTTCTGGCAGGAGAGGGAAGGATTGTGCCGGGAACCTTTTCCATGCCGGTGTGCCTTTTAATCGACCCTATAATACCGGACACAAGCTCTATTTCTTTCTGGTGGCTGAAGCAGCCGCCGGTAAGCAGCACATGCCTTACTTTCCCTTCAGCGAATGCCTCCCGGGCAACCTCCCCCATATCTTCAATATCCTTTTTCTTCAGTACAGAGCGGTATGTCTTAAGGGTTGAATTGAGGTTGCAGAAAAGGCACTGCCGGGCTTTGGCAAAATGGCTGCAGTAATTCTGGTAGCAAAAAAAGAGGCAGTCCTGGCCGCCAATCTGCCCGATTTCAACCATCCTGTTTTCCCCGGCTGTCTTTTTGCTGTAATAGGCAGGCCGCCGGATCCACTCAACACCGCATATGTCCTGCCCGCTCCTGCTTAGCCTCAAGCCTTCCGGGGTAAGGTAAATCTTAAAAGGAGAGCGGCTGTTTTTCCTGAACTGTACAGTGGTGTCGTCAGGCAGGACAAAATCATCAGGAAGCAGCATCCGGGCATGATCCTCAAAATCCCAGCCGAAAAGCCCGTGGTTCTGCTCCTTGTATGCTTTTCCCACTCCCTCCAGGGCCTGGGGGCTAGCCTGTATGCCTTCGGTCAGCAGTTCCGCCTTGATTTTTAGATACCTGTATTTGCCCATTTCCATTTCCTTCCCGCCTCTCATTGCACTGCCTTTTTTAATGCCTGATCGATATCTTCCTTGATGTCCTCGATATCCTCCAGCCCCACAGAAAGCCTAACATAATCCGGGGTTACCCCGGTCTGCGCCTGTTCCTGTTCAGTAAGCTGCTGATGGGTGGTTGATGCGGGATGGATAACCAGGGTTTTGGCATCTCCGATATTGGCCAGATGGGAAAGCAGCTTAACCGAATTAATAAATTTCTTTCCCGCTTCCAGGCCGCCTTTTATGCCGAAACCTATAAGGGCCCCGTATCTACCATCCAGGTATTTGCCGGCCAGCTGGTGGCTGGGATGGTTTTTAAGACCGGGATAGTTGACCCACTTAACCAGAGGGTGGCTGTCAAGGAACCCGGCCAGGGCCAGGGCGTTCTCTGAATGTTTTTTTACCCTTAAGGGAAGCGTCTCCAGTCCCTGCAGGAAAAGGAAAGAGTTAAAGGGACTCAGTGCCGCGCCCAGATCCCTCTGCAGCTGTACCCTTACCTTAACAATAAAGGCAATATTTCCCATATCGGGGAAATCACCAAATGTTTCCCAGTATTTTATTCCATGATAGCTGGGGTCAGGCTCTGTAAACTGGGGGAATTTTCCGTTTCCCCAGTCAAAATTTCCTGAATCTACGATAACCCCCCCGATAGATGTACCATGGCCCCCTACAAACTTGGTAGCTGAAAGAACCACGACGTCGGCACCCCAGTCTATGGGGGCAGCCAGCCCTATCCCCAGGGTATTATCTACAACCAGGGGTATGTTCGCATCATGGGCGATCCCGGCCAGCTTCTCAAAATCTGGGATATCCAGTTTGGGATTGCCAATGGTTTCAGCATAAACGGCCCTTGTTTTGGGGCCAATTGCCTTCCTGAATTCCTCAGGTTTCTGGGAATCCACAAACTTAACCTTTCTTCCCAGCCGGGGGAAGGTATAGTGAAACAGCTGGTAGGTCCCCCCATAAAGATTGTCCGCAGAAACTATTTCCTCCCCCAGCTCGGTAATGGCCAGAAGGGAAAGGGTTTCGGCTGCCTGGCCCGAAGCCACGCCCAGGGCACCCGTTCCGCCTTCAATAGCTGCCACCCTCTTTTCAAAAACATCATTGGTGGGATTCATTATCCGGGTATAGATATTGCCGAATTCTTTTAGGGCAAAAAGGTCTGCTGCATGCTGTGTATCCTTGAAAACAAAAGAGGTGGTCTGATAGATAGGGACAGCCCTGGCCCCGGTTGCGGGATCCGGCTCTTCCTGGCCGGCATGCAGTGCTATGGTATCCAGTCTTCTTTTCTTTGACATCTTATCTCCTTTTCTTTTAAAAATTTTTTAAAAATCTCCAGCTATGCTGGAAAAATAAGGGGCTATATATGGTACATCGAGGGCTGGCTTTTCTGCTTGCTCCTGTGCTTTTTGGCTAAACTTTCCAGGTTTTCAGAATCAAGCGCTGCTGTGATTTTTTCACTCATATCACACCACAGCTCCCTCACAGCGCAGGCGCCGGTCTTATCGCATGCCCGGGGCTGGCTCACACAGTCCACCAGGCTTAAAGGGCCCTCCAGGGCAGTAATTATCTCCCTCATGCTTATCCCGGAAGGCTTCCTGGCCAGCTTGTATCCCCCGTAAGCGCCCCTGTAGGATTTTACCAGGCCTGCCGCCTTGAGGCTGGGGATTATCTGTTCCAGGTACCCTTCGGATATTGACTGCCTCCGGGCAATATCCTTGAGTAAGGTGAGGCCTTTTCCGTAATTTAGCGCCAACTCAAGCATCAGCCTTGTGCCGTACCTTCCCTTGGTGGTTATTCTTATCATTGCAATAAACCTATTATTCTTATAGTATTAATAGTATTGCTAGGAATTATAAAGGGGTTAATTCTTATGTCAAGAGGCAAAAGCGGATAAAAGCTGTCAACACCTCCTATTTATGGTAAAATTTTAAAAAAGATAGCCGGGGAGCCAATTACCTTATTTAAATTTTGTCCCGGTTAGTTTAAAATAACTAATACTATTTACACTTATTTATTTTAAATTGTGAATAATGAATTAGAGTTATCCACCAGGATAACCAGGCTAAAACAAAAAAAGAACGCAGTAATACTTGCCCACAACTACCAGATAGGCGAGGTGCAGGATATAGCAGACTTTGTGGGAGATTCCCTGCAGCTCAGCATACAGGCTTCCCGTACCGAAAAAGACATAATTGTATTCTGCGGGGTAAACTTTATGGCCGAAACTGCCAAGATACTCTCCCCCCAGAAAATGGTGCTCCTTCCCGATAAATCCAGCGGATGCCCCATGGCGGATATGATAAATGCAGACCAGCTTAAGGAGCTCAAGCAGAAGTACCCTGATGCGGTAGTGGTTTGCTATGTAAATTCAACCGCCGAGGTAAAGGCATTAAGCGATATATGCTGCACTTCCTCCAATGCAGAAAAAATAGTAAAGACCATCCTCCAGGACAAGAAGATAATTTTTATACCCGACAAGTATCTGGGAAGCTATGTGCAGTCCCGGACAGGAAGGGAAATGATACTGTGGAACGGTTACTGCCCGACCCATGTGGTAATCAGCGCAAAACAAATCCTGAAACTTAAAAGGGAGCATCTGGATGCAGTGGTAATTGTCCATCCCGAATCTCCGCCGGATGTTATCGAGGTAGCAGACAAGGTAGCCAGCACAGGCGGAATACTGGATTATGTTAAAAAATCCAGCAGGAAAGAGTTTATCATTGGCACCGAAACCGGAATCATACACCGGCTCAAAAAAGAGAACCCCCAAAAAATATTCTATCCCGCATCCTCCAGAAGCATCTGCCCTAATATGAAGCGGACCAACCTGGAAAAAATCCTCTGGTCCCTTGAAGAGCAGCAGTACAAAATTGTTCTGGACAAGGAAATAATGGACAGGGCCAGAAAAGCTATTGACAGGATGCTGGCAGTAAAATAATGGTACCAAGATATGTTATAGCCCCCAGCAGAAGCATAAAAATTGCAGAGCCGTGTGACTGCATCATAATAGGCAGCGGAATTGCAGGCCTCTCAACCGCCATAAGGCTTTCCCGCCGGCACCGGATAAAGGTGCTTACCAAGAGCTCCCTCAGGGAATCGACCACCTGGTATGCACAGGGCGGCATAGCAGCAGCAATAAAAAAACCGGACTTCTGGAAAAACCATTACCAGGATACCATGGTTGCCGGCCAGGGCCTCTGTGACCCCAAGGCAGTAGAGATACTGGTAAAAAATGCCCCCAGGATGATTGAAAAACTTATAGAGCTGGGGATAAATTTTGATATATCCGGAGGTGAGATCAGCCTCACCACCGAAGGGGGGCACAGTTATCCCCGCGTACTTCATGCCGGCGGCGATGCTACCGGAGAGGAAATAGAAAAGAAGCTGGTTAAGCACTCCCGGACCCTGAAAGGAATCCAATTTTTTCCCAATTACTTTGTCCTGGATATACTCACCTTCAATAACAGGTGCATAGGTATAACCGGCCTTAACCTGGCAACCGGCCGGATGGAGATACACCCTTGCTCATATACGGTTCTTGCCAGCGGGGGGATAGGCCAGATTTATGAGCTTACCACCAATCCCGATATCTCCACCGGGGACGGGGTGGCCATGGCCTACCGCGCCGGAGCAGCCATAATGGATATAGAATTTATCCAGTTTCACCCCACCGTTTTTAGGACCAAAGACGGCAGTCTTTTTTTAATAAGCGAAGCATTAAGGGGCGAAGGGGCTTACTTGAGGGACTGCAAGGGTAACCGCTTTATGGAAGATGCCCACCCCAGGGCCGAGCTTGCTCCCAGGGATATAGTGGTAAAGGAAATGGTAAAGGTAATGAAAGAGACAAAATGCAATTTTGTCTATATAGATGCCACCCATCTGCCGCCCAGCATGCTCAAGGTGAGGTTTCCCAATATATTTTTCAAACTGAAGGAAAACGGCCTGAACCTCACCAGGGACCTTATCAAGGTATCCCCTGCAGCCCATTACATGAATGGAGGCATAAAAACAGACTATGAAGGCCTTACCACCATTGAGGGCCTCTATTCATGCGGGGAAGTTTCTGCAACGGGTGCCCACGGAGCAAACCGCTTAGCCTCAAATTCACTGATAGAAGGGCTGGTATACGGATGGAATATCTACAGGCAGATTAACAGGAAATTAAATCAGGGTAAAAAAGCAGACAGGAAAATAGAAGGCCAGATAGAAAACGCCCTTGGCCCAGGCTGCAACCCCAGCCTTAAGAAAGCAAAAGAAGAAGATACCGAGACCCCTATAACCACACTGAGGAAAACCATGAGTGAGAAGGCAGGCATCTCCAGAGACGGCCAGGGCTTAAAAGAGGCAGCCTATTTTGTTAAAAACCATTTAACCAGCCATAATCTTTACAACCAGCCGGACAAAAGGAAGGTTGAGCTGGCCAATATGCTCACCGTTTCTTCCCTGATAATTAAAGCTGCTTCACTTAGGAAAGAAAGCAGGGGAACCCACCAGAGGAATGACTTTCCGGACACAGATGATAAAAACTGGAAAAAACATATACTGCTTCAAAAAGATAAAATTACATTCCAGGAGGTAGGAGATGGAAATAATACCCAAAAATGAGGTAATGGAACTAATAAAGCGCACCCTCTCTGAAGACTTGCAGGGCTTTGGGGACATAACCACCAGGTACCTGCTTCCTCCAGGCCACAGGAGCACTGCATATATTGTATGCAAGCAAAAGGAAGGCGCTATCCTCTGCGGCATGGATATAGCTGCCTGCCTCTTCATGCAGGTTGATGGGGATATAGAGGTGGAAAAGATAAAAGAGGACGGCCAGAAAATCGAAAACATGCAGAAAGCAGCCAACCTCGAGGGACCCACCGCTTCCCTTCTGGCTGCAGAGCGGTCTGCGCTGAATTTTATACAGCACCTTTCGGGAATCTCAACCCTTACCCGGAAATTTTGTTCAATAGCTTCCCCCCAGGGGGTAAAAATTACAGATACCAGAAAGACCAAGCCAACATTGAGAAGCATTGAAAAGTATGCAGTAAGCACAGGGGGCGGATTCAATCATCGCTTCGGCCTTTTTGACGGGGTAATGCTAAAAGACAACCACATAAGGGCAGCCGGGGGCATAGCCAAAGCGATAGGGAATATAAAAGCAAAAATCCCCCATACCCTGAAGATAGAGGTAGAGGTCCAGGATGCCAAACAGCTGAAAGAGGCCATTAAGGCAGAAGCAGACATCATAATGCTGGATAATATGGATCCCGGCCGGATAAGAGAAGCGGTTAAGGAAATAAAGGGCAAGGCAAAGAAGGAAACGCTCATAGAGGTATCAGGGAACATCACCCTTGGCAACCTGAAAGAGTACTGCCAGACAGGTATTGACCTTATATCCACCGGCTATATAACCCATTCAGCCCCTGCGGCTGATTTTTCCATGGAGTTTGAATTGCCTAAACATTGAGCTTTTTCTTAATTTCAGGGATTTTCTCCCGGGCAGCTGCCAGGCCCTTCTCCATTATCTCCCTGCCCTTGGTAAACTCAAAGAAGCCGTAGTCTCCTACCTGCGGCTCAATTATTATATCCGCATGCTGGCAGTATTTTCTGGTCAATTCACGCTGTATTATATTGAAACTGGTATTAAGTATTTCATATGTATGGGGATGTTTCCTTGTCCTGGGCCTTACAAATGCCTTCTTTAAAGCAACCAGGAACCGGTTACCCTCTTCTATATTGGAGATTTTTTGGTAGTAATCGGTTAAATCCCTGTGCCTGGAGGTGGAAATAGCAACCGCAATTATAATGTCGACATCAAATATATCTTTTAAAGCTTCGGTAGGCAGAGGCTCAATGACCCCCCCGTCCACCAGTATCATATCATCCAGGGTAACCGGCGAAAAGAGCCCCGGTATGGATATTGAAGCCCTTACCGCATCCACCAGGCTGCCCGAGCTTAGCACCACCCTCTCCTGTTTTAACATGTCCACAGCCACACAGCAGAACTGGGGGCAGCATTGCTCAAATGTTTTACCTTTTAAAAAGCCGCTGAGGATTTTTTCCACTTTCCTCCCATTTATTATCCCCATTTTGGTGAGGGTGATATCCGAGAACATCCTGATGCTCCGCCAGTCCATACTGTTGACATAATCTTCAATCTCTTCCAAAGGCACCCCGGAACAGTAAAAAGAGCCCACGATTGCTCCCATGCTGGTTCCGCTTACAGCGTCTATTTTTACCCCCAGCTCATCCAGAACCTTCAGCACCCCTATATGGGACAGCGCCCTGGCCGCACCGCCGCAAAGAGCCAGCCCAATTTTTTTCTTCCTGAATATCATGATAAAATTATAATGCTAAAATCGATATAAATAAAACAAATTACAATCTATTCCTCCAGTATTTCTACAAATATCTCTACCAGATGAGGATCAAACTGCGTGCCTGAATTTGCCTCAATCTCAGCTATTGATTGCTCTTTGCTTAACTTCTTTTTATACCTGCAGCCCTTATGCACCACATCATAGGCATCAACCAGTGAAAGTATCCTTGAAGAAACCGGTATCTGCTCTCCGGCAAGCCCCTGCGGGTATCCCTTACCGTCCCACCTTTCATGATGGGCAAGTATTGCCTCCGCGATACATGAAAGCTGGGGGGTAGACTCGGCAATATTGTATCCAATTTCAGAATGCCTCTTTACCTGCTTCCACTCCTCCCCTGTAAGCGGTCCCTGTTTATTTAAAATATTCTCATCTACGGATATCTTGCCTATATCATGAAAGGTTGACAGGAGGGCCAGCTCATCAAGCTTCCTCTCTGAAAGGCCCAAGGCCTGCCCCAGGGATATGGCCATGTTTTTGACCCTGGCGGCATGTTCCCGGTTGAAACGGCTTTTTTTAAACAAGGCTTTTTTAAGTGACTGGAGAACCAAACCGGATACATCTTTTTTCTCCAGAAGTTTTTGCCTGTACATATTATTCTCCGCTTCCCTTATGACCTCCCTTACCTCTTCAGCATCCCTTTTTTTGGTTGCCCTGCCCACTGAAATGCTTATGGGCACATAACCAATAAAGCATTGGCTGGCATTCTCCTTTATCCTTCCCATGGCTTCATCTGCCGCCTTCTCCGAGGTCTTCGGAAGCAGTATAGTAAACTCATCTCCTCCCCACCTGGCTACAATGTCCTCACTCCTGCAGGCTTTTTTGAGTATGTTGGCAGCCTTTTTAAGCAGCTTGTCCCCTTCCCTGTGCCCGAAAGCATCATTTACCAGCTTCAGGCTGTTGACATCCCCAACTATTATGCTTAAAGGAAGCTGCCTCTTATTATCCAGCCTTTTTAATTCTTCTTCAAAATAAGCGCGGTTATACAGACCGGTAAGGCTGTCATGGAATGACTTGTAGCGGAGCTGCCTCTCATACCTTTTCCTTTCGCTAATATCCCTGACAATGCCCTGATAGTAAGCAGGCCTGCCCTCCTTGTATATGACCCTTGAACTGATTTCCACCCATATGGTTTTGCCGTCCTTTTTCCTCAGCCTTACCTCAAAAGGCCTCTCCCTTTCTTCAGCAGAAGGCCTCTTGCTCCTATCTGCATATATATCTGTGGATATATTCCTTCTGACAAGCTCTTTCTTGCTGCCGTATCCCAGCATTCTTACCAGGGCCGGGTTTGCGTCCACATACCTGCCGTCCATGGTGCTGATGTATATGCCGTCCCTTGAATTATCAAAAAGGCTCCGGTACCTCTCCTCGCTCTCCTGCAGGTCCCGCTCCTTTTCCTTGAGCTCGCTTATATCCACCAGAACCCCCCTGGCTCCTTCAATTTCTCCTGCACCGCTTTCAATGGCGCCAATACGGCCTACGGCCGGCATTCTTTTGCCGCCTGCGCCCACAACCTCGAACTTAAGCAGGAGGGGTTCTTTTTGCCTGCCCCCTGTTATAGCCCGAAAGGCCTTCTCTACCCTTGCCCTGTCTCCTTCGGCCACCACATCCAGCAGCCCTGTGCCTGCAGAAATATCTTTGCCCAGCACATTTTTGCCCGCACGGTTCAGGTAGGTTAACCTTCCTCCGGCATCAGTTTCAAATATGATATCGGGAAGGAGCTTGAGGGTTTCTTCATATTTTCTGCGGCTTTTTTCAAGCTGGCTTTCCATACTCTTTCTGCCGGTTATATCCAGGGATATGCCTCCCAGCATGGTGCCCTGAGGGGAGGGAATGGGAAACTTGTAGCTTATAAATGTCCTTTTTCTGCCGCCTATTTTTACAGTCTCTTCAAAAACCATAGCCTCGTTTTTGGAAAGCACTTCAGAGTCATTTTCCTTCAGCTGCCCGGCAATGTCCGGAGGCCATATTCCTTCATTATTCTTCCCCAGAAGAGTGGAGGTATCCCAGCCAAAATTTTTTCTGAAATACTCATTAAAGAAAATATAGCGCCCTTCTGTGGTTTTGATATACGCTGCACCCGGAAGGTGGTCGGAAAAAAGCTTGAACTTCTGCTCGCTTTCGGCTAAAGCCCTCAGGACCTTTCTGTCAGTTATATCCGTTCCCACTAAAAACATGCCCCGGGTGCGGTTCCCTTCTACCTTTACAGGCCTCCAGGATACCGGCTTGGGCAGATTTTTCCGGGTTACCGCAGCAGTATCCACACTCTCCCGGCCCCTGCCTCCGGCGGCCAGGGATAGTTTGTCCTTTACTTTTTTGCGGTAATCTTTATCCGGATAAAGCAGCTCCCACGCTTTTTGGCTCCCCAGCACCGCCTGCCTGGGATAACCGCTTTGCTCTTCTGCTTTCCGGTTCCATATAACCATGTTTAAATTTTTATCTGCGACGCTAATCCATATATCCAGGCAGTCAAAGACATGCTCCAGGCCTGCGTTTAATTTTTTGTTTTCCATAGCCTTTTATTTTAACACAATAATCTATATTATTTGCATTATCAATCGGTTAGATTATAAAATCTAAGCAGAAAGGAATCGGGGAAAGGGAGATGGATTTTAAAAAACATTTATACATACCCATTATGCTGCTGGTGCTGGTTTTTTTGTTTTCTTCCTGTTTTGCAATCGGCGAAACAGCCGGCCGGCCTGAGCCTGCCGGAGATTTCAACGAAGAAGAGAATGAAGAAATAGAGCAGGAGCCTGTGGAAACCATCACCCCTGAGGAAAAACCCATTCCCGGGGAAGGCCCTGAAGAGGAGCTGGAGATGGATACCCAAACCCAGAGGGATTATTTTAAAAAGGGAGTGGACTATTTCGAAGAAGGCCGGTACCTGCAGTCCCAGTTCTATCTTGAAAGGATAAAGGATTCCTACCATATACTCCAGGACCATATCTTCTATTACCTTGCCAAAGGCCTGCTTATGCAGCAGAAATATTCCCTCTCAGAGGAATACTACTCCCTGCTTTTAGGGGACCATCCCCGCAGCATCTGGGCAGAAAAGGCGGCTCTGGAATATGCAGACCTTTATTTTATCCGGGAAAATTACAGCAGGGCGGAAGATCTGTACCAGGACTTTTATGAAAGCTATCCCCAGTCCGATTATGCCGGTTACTGCCTGTTCCAGCTGGCCCTGTGCCAGGAAAAAAATACAAAACTGCAAGAGGCTTACCACAACTACAGCAAAGTATGGCTTGACTATCCTACCAATGAGTATGCAGGTATTGCATACATCAGCCTGGAAAGGCTTACAGATGCCCATGATATGGAACCTTTCGTTCCTTCTGCTGACCAGGTTTTTGACCGGGCACTGGAATTTTTCTACGACTACCAGTATCACAATGCAATAAGCCAGCTGAACCATATTCTGGAAAACTACCAGATAAGCAGCCAGCTTGAGGCTAATGTATTGTTCAGGATGGGAATGTGCTATTACAATTTAAGGGATTACGGGCAGGCCCGGGATCACCTCTTATCCGCATACCAGTCTTCACAGGGAACAGGTATCGGAGATGATGCCCTCTATTTTCTGGCAAGAGCAGAAACCAATCTGGGCAACAGCGGCCAGGCAGTCTCCTACTACCAGAATCTGGTAGACCAGTACCCCCAGAGTAACCTGAGCGACGATGCCCTATACCGCATAGGAAGGATTTATTTCTTTGATGACCAGCTGGACAAAGCTATTGAAAACTACAACCGGGTGGTTGAAGAATACCCCAACGGAGACCGCCTGGGTGAGGTTTTGTGGGAGCTTGGCTGGATATATTACAGTACCGGAGGTTACAGCAGGGCCCAAGAGATATTTGCCAATATGGCATCTTCTTTTAAAAGTACTGAACTGGAGGAGAAAGGCCTTTTCTGGCAGGCTAAATGCCTGGCCAATAAGGAACAGACGGAACAGGCCGCAGAGCTTTTTGAAAAGATAATATCCTTAAGCTCCTATTCCTACTACACCTTTGTATCCCAGAAAATACTGGAGGATAAGGGTATTTACACGGAAATACCTCCCATAGACCGTTCAGCCAGCCCCTTTAATCCACAAATCGATGAAGTGCTCCCCGAGGTCTACAACCCGCTTGAAGGCAATGAGAACAATGATGAAGTCATCCCCCCACATATAAACAAGGCGCTTGAACTATTGAGGATAGAAATCTTTGGCAGCGCATCGGCAGAAATAGAAGCAGGCCAGGATGAAATGGAAAAAGACCCTGTCAGCATCCTGATACTCTCTACCCTGTTTTACCAATCACAGGATTACAATAACAGCATAAGCATGCTGGCCCGAAACCAGAGGAACTTAAGGTACGGGCTGGAAGGCCAGTACAAAGATTACTACCATTACCTGCTCTACCCTTACGGCTACCGGGAAATGGTGGAAGAATACGGCCAGAAGTTTGATGTAGACCCCCTGTTTATACTGGCGGTTATGAGGCAGGAAAGCAGGTTCCAGCCTGAGGTAAGCTCATTTGCGGGAGCCAGGGGCCTTATGCAGATAATGCCTGCCACCGGCCAGGGAATTGCCCAGAAGCTGGGTATGGACAACTTCCATGTAGAGCAGCTTTATAACCCGGAGAAAAGCATAATGATGGGCGCCTCTTACTTACGGGATCAGCTGGATAATTTTGACGGCAATAAATACTACGCATCCGGAGCCTATAACGGAGGGCCGGGGGCCATGGCCGGCTGGATTTCAAGATGGGGCGACAAAGACATATACGAATTTGTTGAAAACATACCCTATGATGAAACCAGGGATTATGTAAAGAAGGTTATGGCCAACTACTACCTCTACCATATGCTCTACAGCTAGATAACCTTCAGCACCAGAAGCCACACGGATACAGTAACCGAAGATATAACCGTGGTTATGATAAGGGCCGAGGACACCAGATCTGCTTCAGAACGGTATTGCTTCGCCATTATATAGGCTGCTACCGCCAGAGGCATGGAGAACAGCAGCACAGTCACATTCCTGTCCACATTATTCAGTTTAAACACAAACTCAGCCATAAGGAATGCTATAGCCGGCATAACCAGGAGTTTGGCTATGCTTATAAAGACAAGCAGCCTTATATAGCTCTTTATATGGAAAAAACGGAAAGAAGCCCCGATAGCCAGCAGGGCCAGGCCTATAACCATGGATGATAGGATATCCAGGACGCTGCTTACCGCCCGGGGGATACTTATATTTATATATGAAATTATAATGCCCAGAACCGCTGACAAAATCAGCGGGTCTACAGCCAGCTCACGGAGAAGCCTTCCTGCCTTAATCCCCTCTTCCCTGCGGTTATAAATCTTGAACAGGAGCACGGTTGTAACTATGTTTACCGGGGTAAGGAAAGCAACCACCAGGCTTGCCTTGGCCAATGCCAGGCCCCCGAAAGCAGAAATTATTATGGGAAAACCAATAAATGCCATATTGCAGCGGTAGGAAGATACCATTAAAGCGCCTTTTACCCTTCCCGGCTCCCGGCTGAATTTTGCGCCTGCAAAAATAATTATTATATATATAAGATAGGAGGAATATATAACCCCTATTATCCGTGCATTGAAAATTTCTGAAAGATTATACTGGGCTATGCTTATCAGTATAAGTGCAGGAAGCCCGATATTGTAGGCTATCTTGTTTAACCCCAATACCCCGGCATCACTTATTATGCCCTTCACCCTTATAAGGTAGCCAATTATAATAACTGCAAATATGGGGATGGTAATCCCCAGTACCTCCAGAGCCAAGCTTAAAATACTGTTCATGACTTAAAGTAATCCAGTATCTTCAAAAGGCCTTCCCTTCTCTGCTGCCCGCCTATGCTGTCCACTGCTTTTTGTGCCCGGGCCAGATAAGACTCGAATTTTGCCTTGGCCGTATTTACCGCACCGGTCCTGTTTATCATATCCAGCATTAGGCTGATATCCTTTTCGCTTTTATTTGCTTTTCCCAGAATCCTTTTTACTGAATCCTTTAATTCGGGATCCTTTAAGGCATATATCACCGGAAGGGTAACATTTTCCTGCCTTATGTCATTGCCGATGGGCTTTCCTATGCTCCCCTTCCTGTTTACCCCTATATCCAGAAGGTCATCATTAATCTGGAAAGCAGTGCCCAGAAGCTGGCCAAAGCTCCTCAGTTTATCTATATCGGCTTTGGTTGAACCGGAGAGCATGCCCCCCAGGGCACAGCTGGCCTTAAACAGCGATGAGGTCTTTTCATTTATCATATTAAAATAGTAATCTTCGTCCTGGTTTAATTTCTTATGTTTTTTTAGCTGGTTAAATTCCCCTTTTACCAGATTCTCTGCAGCGTAAGACATCTCGCTCAGTATCCGGGGCTGGCTGTATGAATTAAGCAGAGAGAAGGTATGGGTAAAAAGATAGTTCCCTATATATTTTGCAGTATCATTGTCATAAATGCTGTGTATGGTTTTTTTGCCCCTCCGCAGCTCAGACTTATCGATAATATCATCGTGTATAAGGGAAGCGGTGTGTATTATTTCAATAGAAGCGGCAGCCGGAAGCAGGTAATCTATATCATATTTTTTATTTCTGGCACTTATGAAAAAAAGGGCAGGCCTTATCCTTTTGCCCCCGGCAAGCAGGGTGTTGGTTATCCCTTCCTGCAGTATTCCATCCAGGCCCCGGGCAAAACCCTGAAGGTACTGCTCTAATTTCTGTATATCTTCTTTTAAAAAACCAAACACCTTAAATTCATCTAACATCTTTTTAGCCGCCTGCCTTAAACAGTACCTCCCTTATTATTCTAAACCAGTTGAACCTGCTGTTAAACAGGGGAAATTCCAGTTCTTTTTTTTCACATACCGTAGACATGCTGTAACGGTCGGTATCCTGTTTCAGCCTTGCAAGCCTGGCCTGTCTCTCATCCCTGTCTTCTATTTCCATTATGCTGTCTATCTTTTCCATGGTATCCAGGGCATGCTTTATTCGCTTTTGGTTCTGGTCCATAACTTCGGCAGTGATTGAACCTGCTTTTCCTTTCAGGCGATTTAGTCCCAGGGCTGCCTGATAAGTGGAATCAACCAGGTCCTGGGTGGACAGAGAGCTGCTTTTGTAATTCAATATGTATTTCCACGAGGGCCGGGTTATAGCCTCTATATGCCCGGCAAGGGTTTTTCTGGTAAGGGTATAGCCAAATTTTTCAGGATTGGTGTAGGCCCTGCTTCCGGGATCGATGAAGGGGGCCATCGGTGATATGAAAGGCATAAACCGCTTATCCCATCCCAGCTTCCGGTATAGCTCCTCACAATAGTCCACTGTATCCAGGATCGAATCTTTTCCCTGGCCGGGAAGGCCAGTCATAAAATACAGGTCAAAACGCACCGCTCCTTTTTTAAGGGCATAATCCACAGCCTCTTCAAGCTCCCGGTTGCTGAACCGGGGCTTCCCCATCCCTTCCCTGATTAAAGGGTCATGGGAGTCAGGGGACATCTCGTAGAGCACATTATCAAATATCTCTTCTGCCTGGTCAAAAAAACGCTTCCCGGGAGGCCTGAAAAATTCAAAGAAAATCTGGATACTGGAGGGAAGCTTTCTGGCATACCCAAAAAATTCCTGCACATAATCGGGGCCATTGCTGTTTATATCCCCCAGCAAAAAGACAGGCGCATTTATATATTTGTTGATTTTACCAATCTCCTCCACCAGTTTTTTGGGCGACCTGTATGCAGGCATCCGGCGTTTTGCGAACAGATTAAATGCACTTTTTGAGCCCCCGCAGCCGGAGCATTCCGAAAAACATCCCCTTACTATCGGAATAGTGGTAATGGGATAGCGAAGCCATCCACTGAAGGGAACCAGGCTTTTTAAATCCCAAAACCTTACCACCTGCCTGAACATGAGGCGGTAATCAAAATCAATCTCCTCCAGGTCCGTGGATATACAGTCTATGGGGTTAACATAAACTTTTTCTCCCTGCTTGTAAACCAAATTGGGTACATCTGCCAGACCTTCCTGACGGCCGCTTTTAATAATCTCCATGAGCCTGGCCAGCGGTTCTTCAGCAGAATCTCCCCGGATTATATAGTCTATTTGCCTAAATTTGATAAGCTCAGCATAAAAAAAAGAAGCACTGAAGCCGCCAAAAATTACCGGAACACGGGGGTGATGCCTCTTTACTATCTTTGCTACCTCCGTGGATCCCTGGCAGTGCGGCAGCCAGTGAAGGTCTATCCCGAAAGCGGATGCTTTCAGCCTGCTGATGAATCTTTCAGCATCAAAGGCTTTATCCTCCTGCATGCGGTAGGCCAGATTTACAATCCTTACCTTAAATCCCCTCTTCTCAAGGTAATTGGCCAGGGTAAGAAACCCTATGGGATACATCTCAAAGATTGGGGTGCTGGGCACCAGATCGCTCATAGGCCCAAACATGATGGTCTTTTTTCTAAAATCATACACGCTCGGTGCGTGGAGTAAAATTAGATCCGCTTTCATTTAAACCCCGCCCTGAACCCTGTCCAATACCTCAGGAAACTTAACTTTCAGCCAGTCCGTTTCCAGCCCGGACAGTGAAGCATCTAACTTGCTTCTGATAGAATTTTTTTTACCCTCCACCAACTCTAAATCCATATCCACAGAAAGTTTGCCGGACATAAGATGCAGGAACTCATTTAACTCCTGAAGGCTTTTTATTAATGTCATATAGTTAAATATTTTATACAAATTGCCCATCTGTTCAATAGCTGACCGGGTTTCCTTTGCCGAAAAGATGCTCCAGCTTAAGAGGAAGGTACCCTTGAACAGGGAATTTATACCTAAAAGAAGTGCGGTTTTCTCTTCGATTACATTCTTGAGCAAAGCAGGATTGGCTGCAACTTCAAGTAACTGCCGGTGCAGCAGCAGCCTGCTCCGGTGTACCTGCTTGAGGGAATTTATGACCTCTTCAAAGACCAGGCTGTCTCCGAAGCTTAACAGGTAATCTACGGCCCGTGAATAAAAAACATCCCCGAAAAGCAGGTTAAGGGTATATCTTTCTTCCCTTTTGCGGGTATTTCTCTCTCCGAAATTATTAATATCAAAAAGATGGAAATCGCAACCCATGCCCAGCATCTCAATACCCGCAGCCAAATTTTTTACTTTCCAGCCCCATGAAGGCTTTTCCGGATTCAGCTCTGTATGGGAAAACAGAAGAAGGCTGTGGGTGTAGAGAAGAGACAAGTTCCTGTATTGCTTAAGATTATGGGGAAAAAGGCCTTTGATATAGCTGACCTCCTTGCCCAATAGCAGTTTCACCTTTTTCTTTAACTGGCTGTTTTTTGATGGATACCTAATCTTTATTCCTTCTGTCTAAAACCCTCTGGGCTTTCCCCTGGCTCCGGGCTATGGTCTGGGGCTCTTTTAGGCTTACCTTGATTCTTATGCCTATGGCCGAGTATAGCCTGTCCTCTATAGATTTTTCAAAGTCTTCCAGGTCCATTATCTCTTCATGAAATATGCTTTCTGACACCTCTACCCAAACTTCCAGCGTATCCATGTAATCTTTGCTGTCAAGCACTATGAGGTAATGGGGCTCAAGGTCATCAATTCCCATCAGGACCTCCTCTATCTGGGAAGGGAATACATTAACCCCCCTGATTATGAGCATGTCATCAGTGCGGCCCATGGGCTTGGCCATGCGGGCAAGCGTTTTCCCGCAGCTGCATTCTTCCTCCATAAGATAGGATATGTCCTTGGTACGGTAGCGTATAACCGGCATCGCTTTTTTGGTAAGGGAGGTAAACACCAGCTCCCCTTTCCGGCCGGGCTCAAGAACCTCTCCCGTATCCGGATTTATAATTTCTACCAGAAAATGGTCTTCGTTTATATGCAGGCCATTACGAACTCCGCACTCACAGCTAACCCCGGGTCCAATCACCTCGCTCAAGCCGTAACTGTCCAGTGCGGTGAGATGAAGCCTCTCTTCAATTTCTCCCCGCATGGCCTCGGTCCAGGGCTCTGCCCCAAAAAAACCCACTTTAAGCTTCAGGCTGTTAAAATCCACCCCTATCTTTCTGGCCACCTCAGACATGTACAGGGCATAGGAGGGAGTGCAGCAGAGCACGGTGGAGCCAAAATCTGCCATGACCTTAAGCTGCCTCTCGGTGTTTCCCCCTGAAATAGGTATAACCAGTGCCCCTATTTTTTCAGCCGCATACTGGAAGCCAAAACCCCCGGTAAACATCCCAAAACCATGGCTTACCTGCACCACATCATCTTCCCTTACCCCGGCATCATACATTATCCTGGCCAGAACTTCAGCCCATATCTCCAGATCACCCTTGGTGTATCCTACCACGGTGGGGTTACCGGTGGTACCCGAAGAGGAATGCACCCTTACAATCTTGCTGTGGGGAGTGCAGAAAAGGCCGAAGGGGTAATTTTGGCGCAGGTCCTCCTTGGTAGTAAAGGGGAGCTTCTGTATGCTTTTAATATCCTTTATATTAAAAGGATCAAGGCCTGCAGAATCAATCCTTGACTTGTAAAATTTGTTTGCTCCGTATATATGCTTGATTGTATCTGCCAGCCTCTCCAGCTGGATAGATTCAATCTTTTCCCTGCTGCTGGCAGCAATCCCAGCGTCCCAGAAATTTGTTCTATCCATCACCTACAGAGACTCCCCTTTCCTCCGGTCAAGAACCCTCCTGGCTTTTCCGCTGCTTCTTTTAATTGTCTTTGGTTCCTTTAGCTTAACATCTATGTGTATGCCTATAGCAGAATAGAGCTTGTGCTCGATAGAAGATTCGAAAGCCTCCAGCTCATTCATTTTTTCTGAAAATATATCTTCTGAAACCTCCACCCACAGCTCCATATTGTCCAGGTAATTTTTACGGTCCACCACTATAAGGTAATGGGGCTCAACCTCCTTTACCTTCATCAGGACCTCCTCTATCTGGGAAGGGAACACATTAACCCCCCTGATTATGAGCATGTCATCAGTGCGGCCCATGGGCTTGGCCATGCGGGCATGCGTCCTCCCGCAGCCGCAAACTCCGGCATCCAGAGCAGAAAGGTCCCTGGTGCGGTACCGGATTATGGGTATCCCCTCCTTGGTAATGGACGTAAAGACCATCTCTCCCCTCTTTCCATGGGGGACCTGCCTGCCGGTGGCAGGGTCTACAATTTCTATTATGAAATGGTCTTCAGCCACATGCAAGCCCTTTTTCTTAAGGCACTCACAACTTACCCCCGGCCCAATTATCTCGCTTAAGCCGTATATATCCACTGCATCAATGCAAAGCCTTGATTCTATTTCTGCCCTCATCTCTTCTGTCCACGGCTCTGCTCCCAGTATGCCTGTCCTGAGAGGCAGCTTCGAAAAATCAATGCCCATCTCTTTTCCTGCCTCCGCTATATACAGGGCATATGAGGGGGTGCAGCAGAGCACGGTGGAACCGTAGTCACCCATTATCTTAAGCTGCCTTTCGGTGTTTCCCCCGGAAACAGGCACTACCGTGGCTCCCAGAAGCTCGGCCCCGTAATGAAGCCCCAGGCCGCCGGTAAAAAGGCCGTAGCCGTAACTGTTCTGTATAATATCATCTTCCCTTACCCCGGCACCGTAGAGGTTCCTGGCAATAAGGTTTCCCCAGAGGGCGATATCATTTTTGGTATAGCCCACCACAGTGGGGTTTCCGGTGGTTCCAGAAGATGAATGTATCCTTACAATTTCACTCATGGGCCGGGCAAACATGCCAAAGGGGTAATTTAAGCGGAGGTCATCCTTGGTGGTAAAGGGAATTTTTTCAAGCTCATCCAGGCTTTTGAAATTATAGAGATCAATGCCGCTGTCATCGATCCTCTCCCTGTAAAATTTTACACTTTCATACACCCTTACCAGAGTATTTTTAAGCCTTTCGGTCTGCAGCTCCAAAAGCTTATCCCTGGGCATGGTCTCATAATCTTTTTCCCAGTAATCATTAACCAATGATGGCCTCCTTTCCCTAATTTATTTAAAGCTTTTTTCTATTAATCCCCCGGGAAGCGGTTTGGTAAACAAGCTTACCGCAATGGTTACTATGAAAGCTGCGGGAAATGCTATCAGTATGGGATCCACAGCGGACCAGGGGTAGCTTGCCAGGGTATCTTTTCCAAATAATAAATTACAGATTCTTATCATAGCAGAATTGTCTTTATGAATAAACAGCATCCAGAAGACACTGGTAACTACCCCGACCACCATTCCGCTTACCGCACCTGCCTTGGTTGACCTTTTCCAGTACAGGCCGCATATATACATGGGCAAAAAAGTTGCTGCTGCTACCCCAAAGAACAGGGCAGTGCCCCTGGCTATAATGCTTGTAGGCAGGTAATAGCCCAGCAATACGCTTAATATAATGCCTATAATTACCCCTATCTTTGTAACCAGCAGCCCCTTGGTGGGCCTTTCAACCGCTGCATCTTCATCAGCCCGGGTTTCCCTGCTCCTGATTCCAATAATATCTCTGGAAAATGCTGAACCCATGGTATGGAACTGCGAGCTTATGGTAGACATCGCCGCCGCCAGCAGGGTAAGCATAAACAGGTAAACAAACCATGTAGGCATGGCCATGTTTATATAAACGGGGATTATCGAATCGGAGTTACCTTCTGCAGCCTCCAGGGCAATCTGCCCTGTTTCCTGGAAAAAGTAGGCATTGGACAGGGAGCCTACCACAAAAGCCACACCAGTCATAAACAGTATAAAGATGCCCCCCACAAGCACAGCCCGGTTAAGCTCTTTTGAGCTTCTTACAGTCATAAACCTGACCACCAGCTGGGGCTGGGCTAAAACCCCTATGCCCACGCCCATAATGATGGTTGAAACAAGGGACCACCAGAGCGGTGAGCCCAGGGAAGGCATATTGGTCCACCCCTGATGGCCTCCCGCCACCAGGGCATCCGGCACCTTGTCGAAAATATCACTTAAGGCCTGGTGGGCAGGTACAATCCCCCCCAGCCTTATATAGGTGATGAATATCAATACCAGCATGCCCAAAAACATAATGGTGCCCTGCAGCGCATCGGTATACATAACCCCCTTAAGGCCCCCTGCGATAACATAGGCGGCAATAATTATGGAAAAAATAAACAGGGCCACCATGAAGTTTATATTAAGGGTGCTCTCTATAAATCTTGCTGCCCCGATAAGCACCACTCCGGTATAAATAGGCATGAACAGGAATATAACTAGGCCGCCAAGCCCCTGGATAAACCTCGAGTCATACCTCCTTCCCAAAAATTCAGGAAAGGTATGGGCGTCCAGATTCTGGCCCATCTGCCTGGTTCTTTTGCCAAAGAAGATAAAGGCCACAGCTATGCCCAGGGCAATATTTAAGAAAGTAAGCCACAAAAGCCCCATGCCAAAGACCCCCGCGGCGCCGCCAAAGCCCACAATGGCAGAGGTTGATATAAATGTCGCCCCATAGGATATGGCCATAATATAGGGGTGTATCTGGCCCCCGGCAATCAAGAAGTCCCTTGAATCCTTGGTCCCCGTATAACCCAGATAACCCAGAAAACCTATTATCAGCAGGTAAACCACCACAATGATACTAAACAGAGGAGTATTCACTTTCCCTCCTTTCTCCAATCATTTTTTTATTTGTTCTTGTTCCACATTATGGCCCCGTAGACCACACAGACTACAGTACTTATTATGCACAGGATGTACGCAAGAAAAGTCCAAAACCCCAGTCCAAGCATCTAAACCCCCTTTCTTTTTTTAGTTATAAGTTTTTATTAAAAACTATGTACAAAGCTTAGCCCCGTTATCTGCAAGAACCTGCTCCGCCTTTTCCAAATCCTTAACGCTTAAGACTATCCTGGTCTGGGCTATTACATAAATATAGTCAATATTTATGTTTGATCTGGCCAGAAGCTCCAGTATCTTTAACAGCTCTCCCGGCTCATCTTTTACTTTAGCGCAGATTACATCAGCAACATGGGTTGTAAAACCGGCGTCTTTGAGGCTCTCTCTGGCTTTCTCGGTATCAGAAACTACCAGCCTGAGTATCCCGTAGTCCCTTGCTTCAGTAGTGGAAAAGCCCTGCAAGTTGATATTCTGCCTTTTGAGTATCCCGGCTACTTCCGCAAGCCTGCCGGTCTGGTTTTCTAAAAAAACAGTTATTTGCTTTACAGGCATTTTTTCCTCCTAAGCTAAAATTAATATTTTAGGCCCCTTTCAAAGGCCTGGATATTTATCCCTACAGAGCTGGAAGGTATGGTTTGTTTGATAGAGCTTATCCAGCATTTTTTATCTATAGGCAGGAAATTGGAAAGAAAACCCAAAAGTACGGTATTAAGGACCCTGGGCTGGCCCAGTTTGGCCGCAATCTTTCCGGCCTCTATTGCCTTGTAGCTGGGAGTAATTTTGGAGATATCTGACAGTATATTGCGGGGGTATTCTTCTTTTTTTGCATACATGGAGACAGGCACTATCTCATAATCATTTACCAGCAGAAAACCGCCGCGGACAAGCTTCCCCATATGCCTTGCCGCTTCCAGCTTTTCCAGGGCTACTATAAGGTCAGCCTCGTCTATGGTAGGGGAAAAAACTTTCCTGCCCAGCCTCACACTGCCAACAACGCTGCCTCCCCTCTGGGCCATGCCGTGAACCTCTGAGACCTTTACATCAAAACCTCCCAGCTGGGCGGCCCTGGCCAAAACAGTGGAAGCCAAAATTATCCCCTGCCCTCCCACGCCGCAAAACATAACCGAAACCGTGTTTCCTTCTCCCAGAAGCCGAAAACACCTTTCCCTTGCCCTCTCCATATGGTTAACCCTGCTGTCTTTTCCCATAAAAAATATCCTTTACTCTTTTATGGCATCAAATTTACACAACTGGACACAAACCCCGCAGGAAGTGCATAACAGCTTGTCTATAATGTATGTTTTATCCCTGTACTGTATGGCAGGACAGCCAAATTTCAGGCAGGCGCCGCAGGCATTGCATGCATCGGGGTCGATATAAAAAGTTGCCTGTCCCCTGTTTTTATTCAACAGCACACACTCCTGCCTGGCCACTATAACCGAAACCTCTTCTCTGGACAGCTCCTTTTTTAAAACATCTTCAAACCCCTTCATATCATAAGAATCCACCACCTGTACACTGGCTGCTCCCACTGCCCGGGCAATCTCTTCAGGCCAGATAATACCTGCATCTTCTCCTTTCAGTGTCTTTCCCATCCCCGGATGGGCCTGGTGGCCGGTCATAGCGGTTATCCTGTTATCCAGTATTATTATTACATTGCTTCCCTTATTATAAACATTATCTATAAGGGAAGTTATGCCGGAATGGAAAAAAGTAGAATCGCCTATAACCGATACCAGCTTGCCTTTAAGCCCGGGGTTGGCTTTTTCCATGCCCAGTGCCTGGCCTACCCCCGCACCCATGCATAAGCAGGTATCCATGGAACTGAGGGGCGGCAGCACTGAAAGGGTGTAACACCCTATATCCCCCATAACCCTCAGCTTCAGTTTCTTAAGCACATGAAAAACAGGCCTGTGCGAACACCCCGCACAGAGCACCGGGGGCCTGGGAGCTACATTAACCGGGCCTTGCCCGGATCTTGCAGGTTCCCTGCTCCCGAAAAGCTTTCTTTTTACCTCTTTTAAGGTTGCCAGGGATAGTTCTCCGTACTGGGGAAAATATTGTTTCCCTGCCACCTCTGCTCCCAGGCCCAATGACTTTATCCCCTCTTCCAGAAAGGGCTCCAGTTCCTCTACTATGAGTAAAAGTTTTTTGCCCCGGGCAAATTTAGCAATAACTTCCTCCGGCAGGGGGCTGGTTAAAGCCAGTTTTAATATCTGGTATCCGCTAAAAACCTCCCTTGCATACTGATAACTTATGCCGCTGGTAATTATGCCCACATCACCAGGCTCCCTGTTTTTAGGAGAGTAGATATAGTTTAAGCCGCTCCGGTTAACATAACTGGTAAGCTTTTCCCATCTCTTGAGCAGAACCTGATGCCTTAGCCTCCCGTGGGCAGGTATCATTACATATTTGCGGCAGTCCTTTTCATATTCCGGCTTCTTTCTCTCCACCCTTTGCCCAAGGCTTACCAGGGACCTCGAATGTGAAATCCTGGTAGTGCTTTTTACAAGGACCGGGCAGTCATACTTCTCGCTTATATCAAAGGCTGCTTTTGTAAAGTCTTTGGCTTCCTGGCTGTCTGAAGGCTCCAGCATGGGAACCTTTGCCATCTTGGCATAATAGCGGTTATCCTGTTCATTCTGGGAACTGTGCATATCCGGGTCATCAGCAAAAACCAATACCAGCCCTCCTCCTACCCCGGTATAAGCCAGGGTCATAAAAGGGTCTGCGGCAACATTTAAGCCCACATGCTTCATAGCCGCCAGGGACCTCACTCCCTCAATACTTGCTCCTGATGCAACCTCCAGGGCAACCTTTTCATTAACCGACCACTGGGCATAGATTTCCCCATAAACAGATATGTTTTCCAAAATCTCTGTAGAAGGCGTGCCCGGATAGGCGGTGGCTACCTTTACCCCTGCTTCCCATGCACCTCTGGCAATAGCTTCATTTCCAGTAAGGAGTTCGCTCTCAGGTTTCAATGTGTATCCTTTAGTATAGGTAAAATATATGTAATTTAAGTTATTAAGTAATATAGTATATATAAGTGCAAATAAATGTAAAGCTTAAATCAAATGTTGGGCACCCCGGATAACAGGCTATTTTTAGCCCGGGATGTTATCAGATGCAGTTTCTTAAACCCGCCTTTTACCAGTAGGCTGGATTTAAGGCATGGGGGACAAAGTGTAGGAAATCCCTGCTGCATAAAAAATGCTGCAGGAATCCATGCTCACAGCTCTATTTTCAATTTTTTAAACCTCTCTAAAAAAGACTCCAGTATATTTTTTCTTCCTCCTATCTCTCTGGCCCAGCTGGAAAGAAGCTCGGTTCCCTCTGCGGTTATAGAGTAAACCTTTTTGGCAGGGCCCTGTCCTTTGGTTTCCCACCTTGCCTTTATGAATCCTTCTTTTTCCAGGAGCCTAAGGTTCCTGTATATCGCTCCCGGATCAGACTCGGCTTCAGTAAAGCCCAGCTCAGAGTACCTTTCACTAAGCTCGTAGCCATGGGAAGGCTTTTCAGCCAGAAGCAGCAGCAGGGCAGGGATTAAAAACCTGCCCATTCTGCCGCTGTGGCATGAACATTTGGAATTGCCTGTGTCGCTGTCACACATCATCAGCCTACTCCAGATCCTTTATCTTCTCTTCTACCTCGCCCAGTTCCTTTTTTAGCTTCTGCTTATATCTTTTTAGCATGTCTAACTGCTCATCCTTGCTCGGAAAATGGGGTTTTGGGCCCAAGTTGTGCCCGTGGCCCCGGTGCATGTCACCAGGCTGGCAGCAGCATCCTGAATTAGAAACCGTTTCTGTATTACACATAATATTACCTCCTTCCAATATTATTCTTTATTGATCTGCAGGCCCATAATCCTTACCCCGGTCTCGGTTTCCAGGGAGAGGGTTGCCGGCTCACTGATTAGGCATTTTCCTCTGCTTATGTCTGCCTTCTTACCATTAACCGTAACCACAGCCTCACCTTCCAGAACCACAAAAACAACATAGGAAGCCATGGTGCATTCCGGTATGCTCTGGCCGGCAGATAAACTTATTATCCTTATCTTAAATTCCTCTGCTTTATAGAACACATTCTTTCCCCTTTCCCCGTAGGGAAAAGATTCTATTTTGTATAAATCAACTACTTTCATATGCCCGCCCTCCGTTTTAGCTTAAACGATAAAAATATACTGGCAGAACAAGCCTGCCGCTCTGAATATGTCAAGAATTCTTATCCGCCTTAATCTCTTTTCTATCAGTAAATTCAATCAGCTTTTCAATCACTATGCTCATTATAATCACAAATACAATGGTAAGGGTTAGCCTAAGAAGAGTAAATTCTATTCCCAAAAATTGTATTTCAATTAGTTCCTGGGGCAGTTTTATACATGCCCAGGCGGATACAAATATTATTATGTTTGATTTTTTTGCCCCTTTCCTGAGCAGAGCTGCAGCCATGGGAAAAGCGATATACAGCGGACCGGTGGGAAGCATGCCCAGCCCTATGGAAAGGAAAATACCCTTTATCCCCGAGGTTTTGCCCATATATTTTACTACCGCCTCTTGAGGCACCCATACAGAAAAAAGCCCTATTATTACCATAACCGCAGGAAGGATGAGGGCCAGCTCAATCAAATAATTTTTTGAAACTTCCATTACCGGCCCGGATTTCTCTGGAAAAACCAACAGCACAACCACAGCTAACGCCACCACTGCCGCCATAGCAATATAGTCCCTTTTGGAGCTTTTTTTCTGCTTTTCTTTTTGGCCGGCCATGTCTTTTAAATCTTTCACAGTATAACTCCCATCAAAAAAGCAATTATTAACGCAAACATAAAACTGAATAAATTCCTTAAAACAGTCATCTTTTTACCCAGCTCCCTCAGCTCCAGAGGCAGGGTTACCGCCCCCACCATGGTCAGGGTAGCTATAAAGGCGGCAACCGCCATCACCGAAGCCCCTCCATCCAAAAGGGAGGCTGCCAGGGGAAAGGATATAAGGGCAGGTATAAACAGGACAGAACCAAGGGCGGCGATAACCATTACTCCCCGGAAGCCGGCCTGTTCCCCTATAACCCTGGAGATAAGTTCCGGAGGAAAGAATCCCAGCAGAAATCCGATAAATACTATGATTATTACTATGAGGGGCAGTATCTTTACAAAGGTTCTTATGGCTATTTTCAAGGATTGCCTGCTCTTTGGTCTATCCTTTATAAGGGAGAACGTCAGCCATCCTACGGCAATGGAATTTATTATTATAGCTGTCAGGTACCGGTTAAAAAAGCCCATTTATTTTTTAACTAAAATAATTTTTACTTACTATATGTTAATTACATATAGATGTCAATAACATAATAAATTGTAAAACATCCCGAAATTATTTTTTTCCAAGATATCCGGGGTATTGTCAGCCTTTTAAGCCTTTCCCCTTTATAGCGCTCTGTTTCTCTTACCAGGTAACCGCTGACTTCTTTAAGGGGTAGGTCTCCTCTATAAAATCTATGGTAAAATCATCTATTTCTTCAAAGTATAAGCTGGGATAAAAACAGTTTTTATGAAAATTATCCTTTAAACTTTTTCCTTGCATCAGTTATTTTTTTTTAAAGGAAAACCATTTTTTTAAAATAAAAGTGACCTTATTTTCTTCATATATATTGACTGTAGGTTCATCTGAATTATCCGCCAATACCTTGATGCGTATCTGACCCGAACATGCCTGAGAGCATCCTTAAGAAATGCTTGGGGATTAAATAAAAAAAAGAAGTCAAGGTCAAAAGATTTCCGGTGCCCAAGCTGAAGCATTAAAGAAGTGCCCCCTGCTAAAATTCCTTTCCGGGCAAAAATTGGGGAAAGTCTGAATAAAATTTTCTCCTGCGGCTTCAGAAGATCCAGGCATAGCTTTGATATATTTTTTTTCATCAACATCCTTTGCTTTTAAGGCTAAGATTATATTTTTGATAGAGTAAAAGACCGGCTGCGTATAAACAGGACTGGTATGATTTAAAAAAACTTCTTTTTACCTCTCCTGGATGTAGTACGCATTAAGCAGCCATTTTATTTACCCCATATCTCCGTAAGCCAGGACCTGGTTAATAATATGGATTTTATCCTTCCGGAGTCTTATTTATACCTTTGGACCACAGGATACCCTGTAATGAGCCCTCTGCTGTAATATCTTTTCTTTTTTTGTTTAAATTCATAAAGGCCGGTTTTTATTACACCTTTTTATGCTTAAATTTTTAAAAACAACCTAAACGCACAAGGTACTAAAAACCTTACTAAGGGAATATGGCAGCCGGCAATAAAATATAGGCAAGAAATGCATTACTGTAATTTTTAATCCTTGGATGTATACACTAAAACAGGCATCCCGGGTGCCC
>JBNJCW010000003.1:0-64977 GCA_051744345.1 Actinomycetota bacterium | reverse complement strand
TAGAACTGGTCGAGAGGAGCTAAATGTTTAACCATCCGGCAGGTAGAAGAAAGGCTACCTTCAAAACCTGTCATTTTTGGTGGGTTTTGTAAACCAGGAATGGGATGAGGCTTGTTTTTGAGCTTGTAATTTATTTACTTCAGATATATGTTTGGGTGATAATAATAAGAGCTATACTTAGCTGGTTAAAGATAAACCCTAGCGGCATATGGTTTAGAATCTACAGGTTTATATTAGAGATAACCGAGCCGTTTTTGAGGATTTTCAGAAGGATAATACCTTCTGTAAGGATAGGGAGAGCATATCTCGATATATCGTTTATAGTGGCAGTACTTGCGATACAGTTTATAATATTTTTATTAAGGTTAGTTATATACAGGGTAATAATATAAAAATGGGAGGGAAACTATGCCAATAAATTCTGAAAATATCCGCAAAAAGGAATTCCATATTGTATTCAAGGGCTATAAACCTGAAGAAGTAGATAAATTCCTTGATTTATTATCAATAGAGTTTGAAAGGCTGGCTCAAAGAAACAAAGAGCTCCAGGAATATACAGACCGGCTTAAATATGAAAGAAGCGGTGAATCAGATGAAATGAAAAAGGTTCTCCAGGATGCTCTGGTATCAGCACATAAGGTTGCTGAAGACATTAAGAGAAAAGCTGAAATGGAAGCAAAGGAAATGTATAGCCAGAAGAAAATAGAAAGTGAAAAGGAGTTTAAGGAACTGCAGTTAAAGAAACAGAAGCTGGAAGAAGATATTGCTAATATAAAGAAGCAATATATGGGACTTAAACAATATCTGGAAGAGTCTTTAAAGAATATGGAAGGATTTGAAATATCAGAAGGCGTAAAGGCTGAACCAGAAGAATCAGTGCAAATGACAGAGGAGTCTGGGCAGGAAGAAAGTAATCCGGAAGCTGAAGAACCAGAACAAGGCAGGCAGGAATCTTCAGAAGAATTGGAAGCAAAAGAGCCGGAGGAAACAGAAGAAGCAAAAGAGCCGGAAACAGAAGAAGAGAAAGAAGAAATAGAAGAGGAAAAAGAAGAAAAAGATTTCACTATGGACAGGAAGAGAAAGAATATTGACATCGCTAATCCGGATATTATTGACGATTTTTTTAAAACTGATGAACAGTGAAATTATTAATTTCTTAGTTAAACCTGGTTCATCTGTTAACAATATTGATGGATTACATGGGGATTATATCAAGGTAAGGGTAGCCTCGCCGCCACAAAAAGGGGAGGCCAACAAAGATCTCGTTAGGCTTATATCAGACAAATTGAAAATACCCAAAAGCAATATTGCTATAGTGTCTGGTAAAAAGTCCAGATACAAGAAAATATCAATAAAATATCCCTCTACAGTTAATATTAAAAGAAAACTACTAAGTAATTAGTCAAAAAAACCTTCATAACCATCTTAATAAGATATTATAGCCTTTATTAACTATTTAGCATTATTAATGGTTAAACATAAGGCTATAACCAATAATAAATATTTATATGCCATAAAGTACCAAATTGACAAATTAAAACTGTGTATGTATTATATTAACCAAAGTAATATAATTATTCTACAAGTATTAAAAAGTAAAGAATGATAAAATACTATAATAAAACATAAAATATTGAAATTCATAATAATAATCACAGAAAATAAGGAAATAACTGAGACAGGTAGAAATATAAGCCTTAAAAATTTTAATATGATTTTTATAACTGGAATGAATAATATAGAACCAATAATACAGGAGTATATGCCAGATTATATAATACTAGAAGAGAATGTACCTAATTATAGGGAAGTAAGGCATTTTATACAGGCTAATACTACCAGTGAATTAATAATTTCAGGAAGAAACAAAAACAATGCTGCCGGAATACAGGTAAACGAAATTGGTAACCCGGATGAATTAGCACGGGTGCTTGATTTAATCGATAACCTCGAAGATGAAAAAGAAAAATATAAGGTAGTAAATCAGCAGGTAACATCTATCTATTCTGTTCAAGGGGGAGTTGGGAAAACCAGTATAGCTTTCAATATAGCATATCTGATAGGCAAGATGAAAAATGTAGAAGTACTTTTAATTGATTTGAATTTCTGTGAAGGGCAGGGAGACCTTGCCAGCAGGCTTAATATACCCATGGTCCCCAATTTAAGTGTTTTTATAGAAGCTGTAGAAGACAGCCCAGCTTCTCTGTGGGAATCAATAATTAGCTTAAATAAAATTAATATAGATATACTTCAGCCGCCTCTAAGCATTGAACAAAGTGACAATTTTGACTTAAACATGCTCTATGAAGTTATTTATTCAGCAAGAAAGAAATACGGCTATATTATCTGTGATCTGCCAAATCGGTATGATAACCATGTATTAGAGGCTTTGAACCTTTCCACTAAATCCATTCTATTATTGACTGAAGAAAAAGCAGCTGTTCAAAGGATAAACAAATTTAATAAATTCCTTTCAGAAACCCAGAAAAAGTTTGCAGTTATAAATAAGGTTGGCAAGAAAAATAACCGGACACAGGGCTTAAGGGATGCTCTGGATGTTCCTGTTTTGGGAGAGATATCTTTTATAGAGAGAAAAGACGGCCTTTTTGGTTTTCTGGATATGCAGGCAGAGATATCCGCTATAAGAGAAATGACTATTTAATATGGAAAATGAAAAAAAACTTTACACCATCAAAGAAGTTTCGGAACTGGTTGGTATAAGTGAATCGGAGATCATAAGGATGGTTATGCTAAAAAAATTATCAGCAATAAGGCTGGGTAAAGCAATAAGGATTAGCGAAGATGCCTTGGAAGAATTTCTTAATGGTTTTGTTGGCCAGCAAGAATTATCCCAAGCAGCACAGGAAAAAGCACCAGTATTATATACCGCTGAGCAGGTAGCAAAAATACTCAAGTTATCTGTTGATAATATATGGAACTTACTTAAAACGGGGGAGCTTAAGGGTTTTAAGATAAGGGAGGGTAGGAGTTCCTGGAGGATACCCCAGAACAGTTTGCAGGAATTCATAGAAAAAAGAACCAAAAATACAGTATGAAAGCAAAATGTATGAGAAAGAACCAAAAAAAAGAAGGCTTAGCATTTGGGAAAAAATGTCAATAGTCATAATAGTATTTTTAATAATTACCATATTGGTTTTGGTGTTTTATGAGAATCTTGTGGAATATGTTGAGATTTTAAAAGCCTGGTATCAAGGTGAACAATTGTAAATTTAGCTATCAGGGGAGGTGAAAAGTTATGAGGAAGTTAATGAGAATACTGATAGCACTTGGCTCACTTATTGGCATTTGCTCAACAGTAAGGTGGTAGAAAAGGTATGCATAATACAGGAAGAATGGAGGTGAAAAGTTATGAGGAAGTTAATGAGAATACTGATAGCACTTGGCTCACTTATTGGCATTTGCTCAACAGTAAGGTGGTAGAAAAGGTATGCATAATACAGGAAGAATGGAGGTGAAAAGTTATGAGGAAGTTAATGAGAATACTGATAGCACTTGGTTCTCTTATAGGTATTTGCTCAACAGTAAGGTGGTAGAAAAATTATATTAAATCGCCTTGTTTTGGTATAATTTTTTATATTTATCAAAAAGGGAAACTAGTGAGCGATACTAAGAAACTGGCGTTACAGTTTTATGTGTATGCCGTATTTCTCATAGGTATATTTTTGTTGGGATATATCCTGTATGAATATGGCAATGTTTCCTGGTTGGGAGTGGTTTTGTTTGGGTTTTTGGTTTTTGCATCCGACAACCTTTCATCACCACTCCCAAAAACTGGCAGCGTATCAGTTAATTTCGGAATAACACTGGCCAGCCTTATAATCTATGGTCCAGCTACTGCAGCTGTAGTTACTTTAATATCTATTTTCAATATTAAAGATTGTTTAAAAAAAGTCCCCTACTACAAACATCTTTTCAATGCCGGGCAATACCTGGTTTCTATAGGACTTTCCAGCATAATTTTTGAAAGGCTTTTTACTAGAGACAGTAATAACTTTTTATCTGTTACAAATATCGGAACAATTTTTTTATGTGCATTTGTATTCTTCTTCTTTAATACCATACTAACTACGGGGGCAATCTCATTAAGTGAGTCTGTCGGATTTTTCAATGTATGGATTTTTAATTTTGCCTGGCTTATTCCATTTCATGTATTTTTAACCCTAATGGCTATAGCTATTTCTTTTTTGTACAGCACCTATGGGCCTTTTACCCTTATTTTTACTTCCCTGCCCCTGATAATAGCCCAGTATACTTACCTGTTGAGGATTAAGGAAAGAAAGGCTTTACTAAGCAGTATTCTACAGATTGTAAAGATAATGGAGGCAAAGGATGTCTATACAGCCGGCCATTCCATAAGGGTAGCCCAGTACAGTGAAGAAATAGCAAGGGAGCTGAAGTTAAATGAATATGATATAGAAATTATTAAAAACCTGGCTAATTTGCATGATATCGGGAAGATTCAGGTAGATCTTTCCGTACTTAATAAGCCTGGTTCATTGAGTGATAAGGATTGGATAGAAGTTAAGAAACATCCTGAAATTGGCTATGAGATAGTAAAAGAGATAACATTCTTAAAAGATGCTGCTACAGCTATACTTTACCATCATGAAAAAATTGATGGGAGCGGATATCCCAGAGGGATAAAAGGGGATAAGATACCGCTGTTTGCTAAAATACTCTGTGTTGCGGATTCATATGATGCGATGACCACAAACAGGCCCTATACCAGGGCTTTAACTGAAGAGGAGGCCATCTGCGAGCTTAAAAAAAATGCGGGGACTCAGTTTGATGCAGAGGTTACTGACGCCATGGTTAAAATACTTGAAAGCAGGTTATGATAATGAAGGAGTATCATAAGATATTTGGGCTGGTTTTGGCTGCTGCTGCTGTGGGAGCAGTTGCAGGTTACGGTTTTTTTTATATATTCAGGGAGCAGTCTGTTACACTTATAGAAAGATTTAAAATCCTTCAAACCTTTTTTGGTATTCATGAATATGAAACCGGGATGAGCATGTCCTATATTTTACTGGTGGTTTTCTTCGGGAACCTGGTTTCTACTTTTGGTTATTTTGGTTTAGGCTGGCTGAAAGCGGCAATTCCGGTAGGTTTTATTACTGGTTTTTTCCTGGCGGTATTCCTGTTTACAGGCATTATACGCCATGGCAGAAGCATTCCATTAGATGTTTATATCCTGGTATCAGTTGAAGCTCTTTACCGGGTTTTAGCCCTAAGCCTTGGAGAGTATTTTGTAAAAAACAAGCACAGAAAACGCATGATCATTGGCAGTGTCGTGGCTCTGATATGCTTCCTTTTTGTTTTTGGAATTATTTATGAAGTGTATTTTATATTCAGATAGATTATGGAAGCCGCCAGAAAGGATGTTCCGGCGGCCTTAGCTCATATCTCCGAAAGCCTGCAAAACGTAGGCTTGAGGGTAGGGTAGAGGCATTTATATACCTCATAAAGCTCTGTATAGATTTCTTTATGGGAAAGGTCAGGCAGAACCCCCTTTTCTAGCTCCCCGAGAGCTTCCTTAAAAGGTTTTTCTATTCCTGGGTCATAAGTTTGGCTATCTCTTCTTTCCTTTCGACTGCTATAGAGCTGGCTTTCCTTAAATATCTGCCTCTGGAAAATGGAGACAATGACGACCATTCTTTAAAAGCAGAATCAGCGGCATCTATGGCCTTTTCTACATCTTCTGTGTGGGCTTTGGGAACTTGGGCAAACACTTCTCCTAGTGCCGGATTGTAGACTTCTATTTTATCTTTACTTTCTGCTTCTACCCATTTGCCCCAATTAGCATCGGACTTCTGATCATATCTTACAATCCCTGTTAGTATTTTTAATAAAATAATCTTTTATCTTTCTGAAGGTTCAATTTTGCAGGTCACCCATACAACTATAAGGGGAAGGTTGCCTGCCTGTTTGGTGGTATGGAAAACACCAGGAGGAACGTATAATGCATCGCCCTGCTCTACTTCGTATTCATCTTCACCTACTACCATGGTTCCACTGCCCAAAACCACATAATAGACTTCTTCCATATCTTCATGGCTATGCCCTGTAGTGGTCCCGGTTGGGTAGATAGTGGTATGGCCAAGGGTTAGCCTTCTTGACTTGCAGCCTTCATCATCGGGATTAATTAGGTAATAGGTATCCCGGAGTACAGCTTTATCCCTGTTTTTAACCCTGTCTCTTAAGGATCTTGGGTCAAGGTCTGGGGCAACAGACTGTATGTTTTTTACATATTTCATGATTTTTTTACCTCCTGTTTTTTATACAGATTTAAAATAAAATTGGAACCAGCTTAACCTTGTGCTAAATTGTCAATATATAATGCATTCTACAATAGCAATTTGGGTTAGAACAATCTGCCAAAAATTAATTCAAGGCTTGCGAGAATAAGAAATACTGGTTTATTTAATGTATAATCTGCATCTGCCCTTTCCTTTCAAGCTTAGTTCAATTAAATTAGCGTAATTCAATTAGCAATAGGCGTTTAACCTAAACAGTGCATTGGTTATAAGGGCAACAGCCGCCCGGGCTGCTTGAGGCTGTTTTTTTAAAAAGCCATAAAATTTCAGCTCTTGGATAAAATTATGGTTTAGGTATTTTTATAGAAAGTAAAAAAGGGCTTATGGGTTTGAGGTATTTGTTGATGCTGCGGGATAGTATGGCCCAGGTTATTTCTATTTTGCGCATGAAACCTTTCTCTTTTGTCTCAGGCTCCTGAAAATAAGTTTGAAAAACTTTATTGTATCAGTAACCGGGTTAACATGGCTTACAAAGTCTTTGTGATAGATGGTGCTTATGGGAATATTGCTTATATTGTAGTTTAGCCAGGCTGCTTTTAGCAAAATCTCCGGTTCCGTATCAAAATTTGTGGTTTCAATTTTAATATTCTTTAACACCTTCATATTTATATAACGGTATCCGGATTGTACATCTTTTATTTTCTTGCCGGCAATAACCGAGATCAGCCAGGAAGTAAACAGATTGGTTGCCAACCTGATAAATGGCATACCTTTCGTATCGTCCAGGCGGTTGCCCACTATAATGTCCGGATTTTCATTCTCCAATTTCTCCATAAAATGGGGGATTTCATTTATGTCATGCTGGCCGTCTGCATCCATGGTGATTACCCCTTTGTAATTTTCTGAAACAATATAATTAAACCCGGTTACCAGGGATTTGCCCTTGCCGCAGTTTCTGGGATGCTCGATAAGTATAATCCGGCAGCTTACCGGCTGGGGTAATGACCTTATGATGCTGGCTGTCCTATCGGCCGACCCATCGTTTACAATGATTATATCCATACAGAATTTTGTGCAGTTTTTGATAACCTCGGCAATGTATTTTTCTTCATTGTAGGCGGGTATCAGTATGGCTATTTTATTTTCTCTGGCCAATAATTTCCTCCAATTCAGTTATTATTACATCAATCTTAATATCATGTTCAAGGGCAGGTACCTCTGGGACCAGCTGGAGGTTAAAGCATAAAGCAACTTTTTTAACCCCTGGGTCAAGCCGGGGAAGGAGCCGGTCATAAAATCCCCCGCCGTAACCTAACCGGTTCATATTCCGGTCAAAGGCTACCCCCGGTACCAATGCCAGATCAACTTCTGCTGATCCTGCCGGAACACTTTTGTCTCTAACCGGCTCCATTATACCATATGTTCCCGGTTCAAGCTGGGATTTGGGGTCTTGAACATAGTAAAGTTTGAGCCGTTTATGCTCAACCCTGGGAAGTATAACCTTTTTTCTATCTGTTAATGCTTTCCTTATGACTGCAGTTGTATCTATTTCACTCCTGAATGGGTGGTAGGCAAGAATAACCCCGGCCTTCCGGTAATAGGAGCTTTTAAAAAAAATATTCGCTATCTCCCGGCTTTTTTCCTGCCTCTTTTCCGGGGAAAGGCCGTCTCTTGCTTTTTGTATGTTTTCCCTGAGTTTCTTTTTATCAGTCTTCTTCATAAAACACGGAACTGATGGTTCCGGGGCCAACATGGATGCCAACAATTACTCCTATTTCTGCACGCATCATTTCTTTGGGGTTAAACTCGTCCTTTATTGTATCCGCAAGCTGGTCGCCTTCCTCTTTATTGTCTGAATCAGATACTATTACCGTTAGCTTATCGGGGTTTTTGACCAAACCTTTCATTGAATTAACAAGCTCTTTTTTGGCCTGGTTCCACCGCCTGGTGGTTTTAAACTGGGATATTTCGCCGGAATCAATGGTGAGTATGGGTTTGATTTCTAACAGTGAAGCAACCAGTCCCTTAGCTTTTCCAATTCTTCCGCCTTTCTGGAGGAATTCCAGTGTCTTGGGTATGAACAGGGTTTTTACCTTGTCCCTTATCTGGTATACATTTTCCAGTATCTCTTCCTTGGGTTTTCCCTCTTGAGCCATCTGGGAGGCCCTAAGCACAATTATCCCGCAGGGCATGTGCACATTATAGGAGTCTATTACTTCTATATCTTTATCCTTGAGTTCTTTTCTGGCGGCATGGGCGGAGGCAAGCGTTCCTGACATCTTCTGGGATATGTGTATGGATATTATGGAATCATAGCCTTCTTCAAAGATTTTCTTATAGGCTTTTAAGAAATCAGCTGGGGTTGGCTGTGCCGATGTGGGTAATTTTTTGGCAGTTTTTAGCTTGTCGTAAAATTGTTTGGTGGTTATGTCTTTGCCGTCATCCACATAAGTTTCTTCACTGTTGAATGCTACGGTTAAAGGAACCACTGTAATATTGTACGTGCTTACCAGATCTTTTGGTAAATCTGAAGTGCTGTCGGTAACTATTGCTATTTTTGGCATATCTCCTCCTTTTTTTAATTAATCTTCATAAAAAGTTATTCCTAATGAACCAGGGCCTATATGGGTGCCCAGAACACATCCAAACTCAACCCTTAAAATTTGCTTAGGCTTAAAAGCCTCTTCTATTCTTTGCTTCATTTCATCTCCTTCGCTTTTGGTATCTGAATCTGCCACAGACACAATCATGTTTTGCGGGTTTGCTGCCATATCTTTCATAGAAGCTACAAGTTCGCTTTTTGCCTGTTTCCACCGCCTGGTGGTTTTAAACTGGGATACCTCACCATAATTTAAGGTGAGTACCGGTTTTATTTCCAGCAGGGACGCAATAAGGGATTTTGCCCTGCCAATCCTTCCCCCTTTTTGCAGGTATTCAAGAGTCCTGGGTATAAACAGTGCTTTGATTTTTCCTTTCATCTCTTCTACTTCGGCAATGATTTCATCAAAGCTTTTACCCTCCTGGGCAAGCTGAGCTGCTTTCAGGACCAGAAAACCAAGAGGCATATGAACCAGCTGGGAATCGATTATTTCAATTTTTTTATCAGCAATCTTTTTTCTGGCCATCTCTGCAGAAGCAATGGTCCCCGACATCTTTTCCGAGATATGGATTGAGATTATATTGTCATACTGCTCAAGCAGCCTGGTATAGGTTTTAAAAAAATCACCCGGAGAAGGCTGTGCGGTTTTGGGCAGGCTTTTGGATGTTTTCAGTTTTTCATAGAACTGGGCTGTAGTCAAATCTTTTCTGTCGTCCTTAAAGCTTTCATTGTCAAATATAACTGATAAGGGGACTACGGTAATATCATGCTTTTTTATCAGTTCGGCAGGTATATCCGAGGTGCTGTCTGTAACTATGGCAGTACCGCTCATTTTCACTCCTTTAAAATATTATAATCCTTTTATTATACCTTCAATTAGTGTAGACAGTATTTTACCTGCTTTGGTTTCTTTTTTATTTCCTTCTGAATGCTTGAATTTCTTATCCCCGGAATCAAATACCCTATTCCTAATATGGGATATTCCCAGTACTTCCATGTCCAGATAATTGGCCATTATAGCCTCGGCGACCGTCGACATACCCACAGCATCTGCCCCCATTTTTTTAAGCATAGCAGCTTCTGTCCTGGTTTCAAGAACCGGTCCCTTAATGCCGGCATAAACACCTGCCTTGAGGGGGATGTTTGCTTTACGGGCGGTGGTTCTGGCCAGATCCATTATTTTTTTACTATAAGGCTGGCCCATATCCAGAAAATAATCGTATTTCTGGCTGAATGTGTAGCCGAACAGGGGATTGTCAAACATCATATTTATATGGTCCTTTATCAGCATAAGCACATCTTCTTCAAGTTCCTGGCTGAGCCCCCCGGCTGAATTGGTGATAATTATATGCTTTGCATTGAATTTTTTAGCTAAAACCACCGGCAAAACAACCTGGCCCATCGAATACCCTTCATAGTAATGGCATCTTCCGCCAAAAACCATTAGGTTCTTTCCCCCCAGGACTCCGGAAAACAGGGCTTTTTTATGCCCGCTTACGGTAGGGAGGGAATAGCCGGGGATACTTTCCATGCTTATCTCCATTTTTTGCCTAAAAGGTAGGAAATCAGCTGTCTTATTTAAAAAGGAACCAAGAATTATGGCTGCATCTACATCTGCTCTTAGAAATTGCCCGAGGTAGCTGGCAGTCTTTTCAACATTTTTATTATTTAATAAACAAGAAGCGTCCATAGCTGGGTTTACTGTTAACAATTTATTTAAATTCTATCATAGTTTTTGCCAAAAAGAATTATCATTTCTTTTTTTTCTGATATAATCATTAAAAAAATGGGGTAGTCAACATATGAGTTTTAAAAAAAGAGATGGATTTTTTGTTTTATTCAGTTTAACTTTTTTAATTATAGCCCTTTTGCTCAATCTTTCAGCCTGTGAAACCAGGGAAAGGGTTATAAAAATAGGCAACCAGACTATTCTGTCTGGAGAGTATGAAGCCTTTGGGCTGGACCAGAAAATCAGTGCGGGCATAGCAGTATCGGAACTCTCTCCCGTTGAAATTGGGGGGTTCAGCTATAAGATAAATTTAATAAGCAGGGATGATGAGGGGGATCCTGAAAAAGCTTTTTTAGCTGCACAGGAATTGGTAGAGCAGGATGTGGCTGCAGTTATAGGGTCTGCATTTAACGGTACCACCAGGGTTTCAATTCCGGTTTATGGGGAATACAATATACCCATTCTTACTCCCTCTGCCCACGGGGAAGAGCTTTCCCGGGTGGGGGATAACTTTTTCAGGATGGTAATAAACAATAACCAGAGAGTGGAAAATATTGCCGGTTTTCTAATTAACCAGAACCCGCAAAAGCTGGTAGTGATTGATAACCGGAGCGAATATGCCCTGAATCTGGTTGACTATTTGGGAGATGTTTTAAATGACCGGGAACTGGAGGTCTACAAGAGGTATTCAATGGACTTTAACAGTGAGGGCTATGATATCCTGGCCGAAAATCTCGTTCTGGATAACCCTGATATGATATTTGCCTGCATGGAATATGACCAGCTGGCTGCCCTGATAGACAAAGCCAGGGAAGCAGGAGTTGACGGCCGTTTTGTAACCGAAGAGCTGGGAATGAATGATCAGATAAGCGTACTGGCTGACTCAAAGAATCTTGAAGGGCTGCTGGCAGTAATAGCCGACGCTCCTCCAGTAGCCAGGTACACCGATGATAAGAAAGCGGTTGATTTCTGGCGGAAATATAATGCATATACGGCAAAAATGGATATGGAAGAGGATATAAATCCTGGAAAATATGCCCCGTATACCTATGATGCGGTCAATATCATTATAAGTTCCATGAAAAAGGCCAATTCCATACTTCCGGGAGATTTTATGGATGAGCTATGGGGTATATCCTATGACGGGGTAGTAGGGCATATAGAATTTGATTCAAACGGAAACAGGATAGATCCGCCCTCGACGGTATTTGTGTTTACCAATGGGCTGTGGGCAAGGTATTAATCGGGGACCATAAGGTTAAGCATGCCGGGCATTACTTTGTACTCGGCAGGAAGCTTGCAGATATATTCACCGTCTGCAAATACGCTGAATCTATAAGCAGGGCATTCAACCTTTATTTTTTCTAGCCTCAGCAGCTCCACATGCGGGTCTCTAACATGCTTTCCTTCAAAAACCGTGGGGAATATCTTGATGAAATGGGCCTTTGTCATCCTTTTTATAATGCAGACATCCAGCTTTCCGTCCAGGGGATCAGAATCGGGGGTTACCTTCATCCCTCCACCGTAGCTGGGAAGGTTGGTTACAGCAATCATCATCCCGTTAAATTTTTTATGGCTGCCGTCATAATCTATGTTGAATTCCCTTGACCGGAAAGTAATGAGCGTGCTGTAAACAGCGTATTTGTATTTTGATGCTCCCCTTATTGGAAATCTGGTGTTATTGGCCAGATCATTTACTTCAGAATCAAAACCTGAACCTGCTACCCCCAGGTAGTAGTACTTACCGTTTATAAGTCCCATGTCTATGCGTTTGATAACACCCTGTTTAATAATGCGGCAACAGGTGCTTATATCCCTGGGTATCTTAAAATAAGCAGAGATGTCATTCCCTGATCCTGTGGGAATTATTCCCAGGTTTTTATTGGTGCCTGCCAGCGCATTGGCCACATAATGCGCTGTACCGTCTCCGCCAACTGCCACAAAATTATTATAACTGTCTATATTGCTGTGGGCTGCATCAAAAATATCCTGTGAGTTTTTGGTTATATACAGGTCAAAATCCATGCCCAGTTTTCTAAACTCACTTTCAATGGCAGGCTTTGCCTTGAGGGTTTTCCCCATGGCAGAAGAAGGGTTAAGAATAATTAATGTATCCATGCGATGCCTTTATATAACATTAGCTTTAGATGATACATTCTTTCTGGCGAAAAATAAATTACTTTATTAAATTTTTTACTTTTATTATAATCTTATAGTCTCAATATCATTTATGGGCAAGGTGATTTTATGAATATTTTTAATAAAATTGTGATAATAATAATCTTATTATTCCTGGCAGTGGTTTCTGCGGTGGGGATAATTAACGAGTTTGTGGGGTATTTTAAGTGGTCTGATGTAGCCTTGAGAATATTCAATCCCGGGGTAGATATAAATCCCTTTGTTTCTTCCCTGGCCCTGCTTTTTGTTCTGGCCATAAGCATATTTTTAATCCTGCTGGAGTTTTACAGGAGAAAACCCAGGGTGGCTACCATATACCGGGTAAAGGAAGGCAATGCAATGATAACCCTTGAATCGATAGCCCAGCAAATTAAATCTTCTGTGCAGGCAGTTGGAGGGGTTGAGGATATCAGCATAAGGATACAGCCCAAGCCAAAAGGGATAATAAACAATATGCAGGTTGATTTAAACGAAGAGGTAGATATCCCTAATAAAATGCAGGAAATAATAAATGTTGCCCAGGATGTTGCATCTAATAAATTAGGCATTAAAATAATAAAGACAAACCTGACTATAGTTGGCCTAAAAGAAGGAAAAATAAAGGAAGCACAAAAAGAGCAGAAAGAATTGCAGGTAGAAGAGCAAGTACAGGAAGACATACAGGAATAAATATGCGGGCTTAGTATAATGGTAGTACATGAGCTTCCCAAGCTCAAGATGCGGGTTCGATTCCCGTAGCCCGCTCCATTGATTATGATTTGGGAAAAAAAATTTAAGGCAAGAAAAGTAAGCACTGCAAGACCCTCAAAAAAAGATTTGAGCCGGTACCTTGAGTTTGCCCTGGCCGCGGGAGCCGATGAGAGCAGGCTTATCCCAGCCAGGCAGGTAGTGGTAGATGAAAGGGTCAGGCTTAAATGCATGGTACCCCGCTGCCATCTGTATGCAAGCTCTCCCAATTGCCCTCCCTATACTCCGGATATCGGAACCATGAGAAAGGTAATCGCCAGGTACAGGTGGGCTGTTCTGGTGAAGAATGATGTTGTGCCTGTTGAAGATTTTTCAGACCAAAAGAAGTGGCTCAAAGGCCACGAAAAACACCAGAGGAAAATTCATGATATAGTGGGTGCAGTGGAATCAAGAGCCTATAATGACGGATACTATTTTTCCACCGGTTTTGCGGCAGGGGGCTGCAAGACAGCACTATGCAGCGGGCTGGTCTGCCAGTTTCTGGATAGCGGGCGCTGCAGGTTTCCCTTAAAAGCCAGGCCTTCAATGGAGGGAGCGGGCATAGATGCTTTCCGGCTGGCAGTAAGGGCAGGCTGGGATGTTTATCCCGTAGCATCCCGCCTTTCAGACCCATGCTCGATAAAAAGTGCGATTTCTATGGGCATAATATTTATTGGCTGATGTTTTTAACCAGAAAATAAAATCTTGCAAGGAAGGCAGTTTATGAGTGATATATTATCGGAGCTGGATAAATACATACCTGAAGACAACCCCAGGAAATGGGCCAAGCTTAGCAGTGATATAAATTACAGGAGGCTTAAGCTTGCCCTGCTCAAGGAAATCCTCATTGAGTTAAAAAAGATTAATGCTAAATAAACTAAAACAGGCAATCCAGGATGGCAGCGTTTGTATTGTGGGTCCTCCGGGTACGGGCAAAAGCCGTATGCTGGTAGGCGTGTTAACCTGGTTAACCCAGGAAAAGAAAGTAGATGCCGGGAAGATACTTGTTTTCTGTTTTAACCGCAGGTGGGCCAAAATCATAAGGGAGGAGAGTGCCGCATCAGCACCAAAAAGCTCCCTGGAAATACCCATAAGTACCTTTCATTCATTTTGCCTGGATTTTTTAAGGGATTTGAAGGTATACGGGCTTGCAGATAATATAAACGGAAATCCTCAAAACCTTGATGAAGATATTATTGTCCTGAATTCCACCCAGCAGTGGAACCTGCTGGCGGAAATTATGTCCAGCCTGGATGAGAAGAATTATCCGGTCAGCACAAGATATGTCCAGGGCAGCAGCTTTACGGCCAATAGCTATGTCCAGGAGGTTTTTGATTTTATACTCCGTGCCCAGGAGAGCCTGCTTACCCCGAAAGTGGTGGCTGACAGGCTCAGCCCTTATTTCAGCAGAACCCTATCTGAAATTGCAGGGATATATTCCAGGTACATGAAAAAGCTTGGCCAGCTTGGCCTTTACAATTACGGGCTGCTTCTCCAGGATACCGCCAGGCTGCTTGGGCACAGCAATGACATCAGGGAAAAATACCGCAAGAGATATGACTATGTGATAGTTGACGAGTTTCAGGAATTAAACCGGGCACAGCTGGAAATAGTGGATCTTGTAACCAGGGATAACTGTATATTCTTCGGCAATGATGATGAATCAATCTATAGCTTCAGGGGCTCAATGTCTGAGAGCTTCAACCGGGTTTATGGCAGGACAAAAAATATAATACGGCTTAAGCATAATTTTAGAAACAGCAGGGATATAAATAAGCTTGCTTCAAATTTTATAGCCAAGAACAAATACAGGATGGCTAAAAAATCAGTTTCTTCTTTCTCGGGCGGGGAGGTCGGGGTAAAAGATTTTCCTAATATGCTTGAGGAGGCAAGCTTTGTATGCGCGAAAATAAAGGAACTTAGGGCTGGGAATTCAAAGTTTGGTGAAATGGCTATAATAATTAAGGGACTGGGTTATGAAACCCATATCCTTGAAAATGCCTTAAACCACAACCGGGTACCTTTCCAGCGAAGCGGCTCCAGAACTGTTCTGGACAACAATATGGTAAGGTATATGTTGAATTTTTTAAGGCTTTTCAGAAGGCCGTTAGCCGAAAATAAAGATGTTGATTCTCTGGCGGAAAGCATCCTGCTTTCATCAGTGTTGGAGATAGATCCCCTTTATTTTAAGAAAATATACAGGGAATATTTGGCCGATACCGGCTTTTCGAATATATTGGATTTTTTAAAAACAAGGGTTTGCGGAAAAGACAAAGGTCCGCAGCTTATTAAAATTAAGCGTTTTCTGCAGGCTGTAGAAGAATTTGAAAAATTGAGACAAGGCGATGTATTTGATTTTATTTTAAACCTTGCAAAGGATGCCAGGGTGGGTCTGGCTGCAAAAAAAGATATGGATTGGAGCGGGCCAAGCGATTTTCTTGCCAGTGTCAAAGCCTTCAGTGAGGCAAATGAGGATACAGGCATTGAATCATACCTCAGTTTTCTTGACCGGATGCTGGAGAGCAATTTCTTAGAAGAGATAGAGAAAAGCACTGCCCCTGCATCTAGTGACAGCGTAAGGCTTTTAAGTTTCCATCAATGCAAGGGCCATGAGTTTGAAGCGGTATTCATACCCTTTATCAATATGGAATATATACCTGCAACTTTCCATTTTCCCCAGAGTTACGATATCCAGCTTTTCAATTATTTTAGCCAAAACAAAAAGTATGAAAGGGAGGAACTAAAGGAGAGGCACCTGGAGGATGAGAGGAGGCTGCTTTATGTGGGATTAACCCGGGCAAAAAAATATTTGTTTGTAACCTCTAACCGGACCAGGCAGCATTCCCCGTTTTTTTTGGATTTGAAAAACACAGCCTTGCCGGTTAAGAAGAAGAAACGCCGCTTTACCCCGGATTCCTCAAATTGCTGGCAGGTCAGAAAGAGGGCCCTGGTATTGAGCGCAAAGAAAATGTCAGGTTTAAAATATTCAAGGTATAAGCTTAAAAAATATATTGCTTTTCTGAATAATTATTATCCTCCGCAAAAATGGTGGAACAATATCCAGTTTACGGTTAATGAAAATAACCCCTTTAATGTATTTAAGCAATCCTTTTCGTACAGTGCCCTGGATACCTACCGACAGTGTCCCCTTAGGTATAAATTCAGCTACTATTTTAAGGCGGAGACCCCTGAGAGCCTGAGCCTGGTAATAGGCATCCTTTACCACCGGATAATCCAGGAGTTTTTTCAGCAGAAGCATTACAGCTGGGAGAAGATGGAAGCCATCATAGATAAGCTGTTCGGGCAGACAGATTTTGGTTTCAGGGCATTAAAGGAAGAGCATAGGAAAAAGGCACTGGCTGATTTTAAGAATTTTTATCAAAAACTTATGCCTCCCCATCCGGCGTCATCAATTATTGAGCAGCAATTCAGCTTTAAGCTTGGTTCAGAAACAATAAAGGGGAGAATAGACCAGATAAACCTGATCTCTGACCACGAGATTGAACTTATAGACTACAAATCCGGTTCAAAAAAATATTATGACAGGGATTTACGGGAAGAAATACAGCTCAAGGTATACAGGATGGCCCTGGCCTGCAGCAGCAGCCTTGACTTTCTGAAGGATAAGAATATCAGGCTGAAATATATTTCCCTCTCCAGCGATAATCCGGTAGCTGAACTTCCGCCATCCTATTACAGGGAAGAGGATTTGAGGATGCTTTTAGGTGGAATTATAGGAGAGATAAAAAAAGAGAATTTTTCGCCCCGGCAGGAATACTTTTCCTGCCGGAACTGTGATTTTAAAATACTGTGTGAAGGGTTCTATGGATGAGATAAAACCAACAGAAGAGCAGCAGGCGGTAATAGAGGGCAAAGCTGATATTAAAAGGGTAATTGCATGTGCGGGCTCCGGGAAAACCTGGGTCATAACCAGGGGAATAATAAGTGTGCTAAGGCAGTCTTTGTGCCGGCCCTCTGAAATTCTTGCCCTGACCTTTACCAGGAATGCAGCAGATAATATGAGGGTCAGAATAAGAGAAAACATACAGGATATTTCGCCGGACCGGATAGATATTTATACTTTTAATTCCTTTGGCAACCAGATAGTTAAGGAAAACAGCCTCCAGCTATCGGTGGGTAAAGACTTCAGGGTGCTAAGCAGCGCAGAAACCTGGCAGATTATATATGATATATTTAAAAATTATAAGTTCAGGTATCTGGATATAGGAAAGACCCCGGGCAAAACGGTACAGGAGATACTCTCCTATATAGATACCTTGAAAAACAACCTCATAACCCCTCCGGATCTTGAAAACTATGTAGAAAACTACCTTGAGTACCTTGGAGATTATAAGAGTGCTGCGCTTTTAAGAGAAGAAAAGCAGGCTGTCAGCCTTCAGGGGGAGCTTTGTTTTATCTACCGCCAATACGAGGAGCTAAAGAAGGAGGGCAACTGTATTGATTATCAGGACCAGGTATACCTCCCTTATAACCTTCTGAAAAGCAATGTTTCCGTAAGAGATAAATACACGGAAAGGTACAGGTATATTTTTGTTGATGAGTTCCAGGATACGAATATGGCCCAGGCATACCTGCTGGCTCTATTGAATAACCGAAAGGTAAACATAATGGTGGTTGGAGATGACGACCAGGGCATATATGCTTTCCGGGGCGCCTGTGTGGAGAACATACTCAATTTCCACCGGTGGGAAGCATTCAGGGGCAGCAGGGTTTCGGACTTCTACCTGACCACTAATTTCAGGTCGGGCAAGAGTATTATAGGAGTTATAAATAATATAATATCCGCTAATGAGAACCGTTTCGATAAAATGTTAAAGCCAGCTCCAAAAAGCCCCCTATCAGAAGCAGTATTTTTTTACTGTCCCACCCATGAACAGGAAGCTGAAAGGATTGCCGGCACCATAAAAGAACTCAGGGAACAGGGGATGAGGCTGAAAAATATAGCCATACTCTGCAGGCGGAAAAAATTTGATGCCGTTACCAGGTACCTGGACCTCAGTGGCTTAAAATATGAGATTGTGGGCAGTAAGAGCTTCTACTTTGAAAAAGAGATACTCTTCATAATCTCCTGGCTGTATGTAATCTATGACCTGTATGATGAAATATATCTGTTTTACCTTTTAAAATCGGATAGGTACAGGATTTGTGACCGGGACCTTTTCTTCGTTAAAAGGGATTTTAAAAACGGCAAGCCGGTCAGACTGATAGGGGGAATAGAAAAAAGCATACACAATCCCCATATCAGCAAAGAAGCTAAGGACAGGTTATCTTCTTTTTTAAACGAGCTTAAGTATTATATCCGGAAATCATACAGCCTGAGGCTGAGAGAGCTGGTAAGCTTGATATATGAACATAGCGGCTTAAGGGATGAGCTTAAATCAAGTTTTAATGTGGGCTGTAAAAAAAAGATTAAGAATATTGAGGCTTTGATAAAGATCACCAATGATTTTGAGGACAATTTCAGGGAGAGCAGTCTAGAGAGTTTTAATACCTATCTCCGGGAGGTTGCCAAAACTGATTTTGAGGGACCGGAATCACTGGAGCTGTCTGGTGAGGATTCGGTCAAGGTAATGAGCATACATGCAGCCAAAGGCCTGGAGTTTGACGCAGTCTTTCTTCCTATGCTGTGGAGAAACGATTATCTGGGCAGGGGGGATAGCCAAAAATACAGTATGCCTGCCGAGCTCAGGAAGGATAATGAAGTATGGGCCAGGAAAAAAGAATACACCAGCCAGAAAGCATTTAAAGAAGAGCTAAAGAAGATGAAGACCGAGGAAGAAAGGAGGATATTTTATGTAGCCTGCAGCAGAGCTAAAAGGCTGCTGGTGCTCTCACACAGCGACTACCGGAACCATTATGACCAGGCACAAGGAAAGTCCGAAAAAAAGATAGTGCCCTTTATAATGGATGCGCTGGCCTCCAAAGATCTGAAAGTACTGGATAATGAGAGCTTAAGATGTATTGAGTCAATGGGTTTTAATGGCGAAGACAAGCAAGCTGCAAGAGATGATTTTTATAAATTCCTGGGAGGAGGCAAAAAAATCAATATCCCGGATATAGACTGGGAGAAAGCAAATGAAAATTTATTGAGAGATTCTGCCAGAGTCAAGCCGGCAGCCCAAAAAACAGATATCCCTGCCCGGGACAGCCTAAAGAGGAGCCAGAGAGTTTTCTCACTTACCTCCCTTTTGACCTATGTGCGGTGTCCGGTACTCTATGAATGCAAATACATCCATAATATACCCGAAAAATACAGCCAATCCCTTAAAAAAGGTGAAGAGGTGCATTCCCTGATAGAAAAAATAACCAGGCTTAAGGTAATGTATAAGGATTTGGGAAAGGACAGGCTGCTGGCAGCCATCAAACAAAAAAATTTAAAGCCCTATGCTGAGGGATACATGCAAAGTGTTTTTTTTAATTTATCCGGTACAGAAAAGATCTGGCTGGAGCAGCTAATTTACCATAAACTTAATGATTTTATCATTACTTCCAAAATAGATAGGCTCGAATATCTTGGAAGCGCAAAATACAGGATAATTGATTACAAGGTTTCAAAAAAGCCGCTCAAGGAAAACCCAACCCACATAAATCAACTTAAAGCTTATGCCATGGCCTGTTCGGATGTTTACGGGTGCAGTATCTTTCGAATCAAAGCCTGCCTTTTTTATATGGAAGATCTGTCGGTTTCCGAATACCATTTTAAGCCGGAGGCTGTTGCGGATTTTAAAGACATTTTGCTCTCTGCGATTGAGTGCATAAATGCTGGCCGATTTAACCGCCATAGGGGTAAATCATGCAGTTATTGCGGCTACAGGGATTTCTGTATGCCTTAAACTTCCGTGCACCAGGAGGAATATTTTTCCATTTCATTTTTTACTATCCTAAAATAAAGGTCCTGCAGCTTTCTGGTTATTTTCCCCATGCTGCCTTCACCTACAGTCCTTTTGTCAACAGAGCCAATTGGTGATATCTGTGCGCCGGTTCCGCAGAAAAACAATTCATGGGCGGTGTATAGCTCCGTGCGGTCTATTGATCTCTGTATCACTTCCAGGCCCAGCTCATTGTCAGCAATTTCTATAATCGAGTTTCTGGTTATCCCTTCAAGTATGTCATCTACAATAGGGGGAGTAACCAGGGTATCGTTTCTAACCATGAATATATTCATGGCACTGCCTTCACTGACATGCTGGCCGTCAGAGGTCAGCACAATTGCTTCATCAAAACCGTTAAGCAGGGCTTCTGTCTTTTGTAAAGCAGCGTTAACATAGGACCCGGATATCTTGGCCCTGGGAGGGATGCTGTTATCGCTGATCCTGGTCCAGGAGGAGGTACAGACATGTATTGGTTTGCTGGTTTCCAAATAATCTCCAAGGGGGATGCTGTATATAAATACATCCTGCGGGTTACCTACCAGCTTGGGGCCTATGTTCAGCCCGCTGTTATAGGCAAACGGCCTTATATAGGAATCTTCCCTGTATCCTTCTTTCTTCAAAAGTTCAATGGTTATCTCAGATAACTGCCCGATGGAGTATTTCAGCTCTATCATTAAAATCTTAGCACTTTCGGCAAAACGCTTGAAGTGATCTTCCATCCTGAAGATGTAGCTTTTTTTCGCCTGCTGGTTCCAGTAACTTCTTATTCCTTCAAAAACAGCAGTACCATACTGTAAGGAATTGGTTCTTATATCCACCTTGGCCTGGTTTATGGGTACAATCTTACCATTAAAAAAAGCGTATCCGGGTTTATCCATTGCCTGCCCCTTAATAAATATTTAATTTTTAATATTTTACTTATTTTGAATTGTTTTTGCAATTGAAATGAAGGGGGATAAAAAAAGAACCCCAAGTTATCTTTCGCCTTAGCTTCCCTTAGGCTACTTAACATCTTGGGGTCTTGCCTCAGGACTTTTCTTAGGTACTTCCGAAACTTTAACTTACTTTACTTCTTCCTTTCGGAAGTTAATTTCAGCTATTTTCGGATGTTGCCTCCTTCCCTGAGACAATTTTAAATATAGCAAAATCATTGAAGTATGTCAATATAAAAAATGATATTTTTTTAGAAATTTTTCTTTTTTTAATTTATGATGTACACAAATGAAGAATGTATTGGTTGTATGCCCTACCCAAAGGGATTACAGGGAACTGCCTGGTTTGGGAGGTCAATATAATTTCTTGTTTGCCGGAAGCAACCCAAGGGAAAGTCTGGGTTGCTTTGACCCTGTAGCTTTTGTGGACAAAATCACAGCCCTTGCAGGCTGTGAAAACATAGAAGCTGTTATTGGCACACATGATTATCCCAGCTCAATTATTGCCAGTGCAATTGCCCGGAAGCTGGACCTTCCTTCGCTTGATATTTTAACCAATATGTTATGCCAGCATAAGTATTACTCCCGGTTATATCAAAAAGAGGTTGTACCCGGAGCAGTACCAGAATTTAAGTTAGTGGATCCATTTAAGGCCGTAAGGCTTCCTTTGGAACCGCCTTTTTTCCTAAAACCAGTTAAATCATTTTTTTCCATATTTGCAAGAAGGATTGACAGCTATGGCCAGTACATGGATTTCCTGGATAGCTGCAAATGCCACTTTTCTGGTTTCATGAAGCCTTTTAACAAGTTGATTGAAACCTACACCCCGCTAAACCTTGACGGCAATTACCTTATTGCAGAAAAGCTTTTGGAAGGCAGCCAGGCAACCCTGGAGGGCTATATATTTAATGGTAAGTTTGAAGTTATTGGAGTAACGGATTCAATAATGTATCCGAATACCATAAGTTTTAAGCGTTTCGATTATCCTTCCAGGGTTAGTGATAGAATTAAACAGCAAATGGCAGATATTTCACGTAAAGCACTTAACCACATAGGTTTTGATAATGGCATATTCAATATTGAATTTATTTATAACCCCAGAAGCAAACAGTTAAATATAATAGAGATCAATCCCCGGATGTGTTCGCAGTTTGCAGACCTGATGGAAAAAGTTAATGGAGCCAATACATACCAGATACAGCTGGATATAGCCCTGGGCAAAAAACCAATCAAGTCTAACCGGGGCAAATATGGTTTTGCTTCCAGTTTTGCATTAAGGACATTCAGGGACAAAATTGTATCCAGATTACCCGGGCCGCAGGAAGTAGAAGAGGTAAAAGAATTATTTCCTGAAGCAAGGATAGAGGTATATGGCCAGCAGGGCAGGCGGCTGTCCTGTTTTATGCAGGATATTGGCAGCTACCTGTATGCGATTATAAATCTGGGGGGCAGGAGCAGGGATGAGCTGTTTGAGAAATTCAATATCTGTAAACATAAGTTAGGGTTCGGCTTCCAGGACCCCTGATTTGAATTGTTTGCATAAGGTGTTTGCGGTGTTTAGAGGACTTAAATGGCTGCCGGGCATGGGATGATTTTCTAAATAATAGGTACCTCACTGTTTACTTTCGGGCGTAAAAATTCCTGGTATTGCTAATCCTCTGATGATTGAATACTGTTTTCGTCTAAATTATAATAAAAGAAGGAAAGATTATATTAATAGTATGCTTAGACAGGGTTGCGGAAACAGCAGGTGTGTCGGATGCAAATAAGCTTTTTAAAAAAATACTTAGATGTAAAAATTACATTAAATATTTGCTTTGCGTACCAGGTTATACCTGATCCAGGAATGGAATATACCGCGAGGAGGTAGAATTGTTCAAAGACAGGAAAGATGCAGGCAGAAAACTGGCAAAATCATTGGAGAAGTATAAAGATAGAGGGGTGGTTGTGCTGGCTATACCCAAGGGAGGAGTGGAGGTGGGGTTTGAAGTAGCCAAATACCTCAATGCTGATTTTAATTTGCTTATATCCCGTAAGCTTCCATTTCCTCATAACCCTGAATCCGGCTTTGGCGCAATTTCAGAGGATGGCAGCACCTTTATAATAAGCCAGGCATCTGCCTGGCTGGCTGCAGGGGAAATAGAAGAAATCAAGGAGCAGCAATACCAGGAAATAGAAAGAAGGATAAGCAAGCTGCGGGCATCAAAACCGCTGCCGGATATCTCCGGTAAAACGGTGATACTGGTAGATGACGGCCTGGCAATGGGTTCAACCATGCGCGCTTCTATAAAATACTGCAGTAACCAGAGGGTAGGCAAAATAGTGGTAGCAGTGCCTGTATCTTCCGCAGAAGCTGCCCGGGAAATATCAAGCCTGGTTGATGAAGTGGTGGTTCTGGAAAAGCCGGTGAATTTCAGGGCTGTAGCCCAGGTCTATAAAAACTGGTATGACGTATCGGATGAAGAGGTGCTTAAGATATTGGGCAAGTGGGAAGAATTTAAGCAAAAAAATTAATAAATGGGTCATCTTTGTGATAAAATCATTGCTATGCTTATAATATTTTCAGGACATATAAGATGATTCTCCGTTTTCCTGGAACCAGGGGTGAAATTGAAGAGAGCAGCCCATACCACAGGTACCACTCTTCTCTGGTTGTCCAGTCGGGCAGAGCAAATATATTAATCGATTTTGGGCAGAAGCATAACCCGGCCCTGGATAGCGAAGTTAACAGCTTTGATGCCCTGCTTATAACCCATGCCCATCCGGACCATTACATATGGACCCTGGAGGATGAAAAAAGGGTCAATATCCCTGTCTATCTTACCGGAGAAACCCTCGGTTACAGTAAAAACAGGCCTTTAAGCTATAAGATAATCAATGCCGGAAAAAGCTTTAGTATAGGCGGTCTTAATATAACTGCCTACAATGTTATACATTCCTTAAGGTGCCCTGCTGTATGCTATAAAATAACCGGAGATAAAAAGATAGTTTATGCGCCGGACCTTATTGATACGAAAGAGGATAAGGGGGAAGTGATTGCCGAAACTGATGCCCTTATTGCGGACGGTTCAAGCCTTAACATCAATATGGTGAGAAAAAAAGAGGGGAGGCTGTTTGGCCATACCAGGGTAAAAACCATAATTGGCTGGTGCATAAAATACGGCATCCCGAAGTTGATAATAACCCATTGCGGTAAACAGATAGTAACCATGGACAAAGAAAAACTTGCCCAGAAACTCCTGGAGTATGCCGGAGGAAAGGTAGATGTAGAAATTGCTAAAGACGGTCTTTGCATGAACATCTAATATGGTTAAAATATTATAGGTCTCTTCTATAAAAGCGGTATTTTTTGTATACTAATCACAGAATATTTATTGACCATAATTATGAGCATAACAGACATAAAACCAGAAAAAAATAAAAGCCTGGTACAGGCAGTAATCGATGAGATAATATACCAGATAAAAAAAGGTGAGCTAAAACCGGGTGATAAGATTGATTCCCAGCGAGAACTCTCCAGGAAACTAAAAGTTGGAAGGAGCTGCATAAGGGAAGCTATGCAGGCCTTAAGCCTGTCTAAAATAGTGGACATAAAACATGGAAAGGGCGCATATGTATCACCAATTTCTTTAGAATCAATACTAAATCCTGTAAATTTAAGGGTTTCTTTAGATAAGGATGAGTTGTTGGATCTGCTGAAGATAAGGATGATTTTAGAGAGCGAGGCCATAAAGGAAGCTACCAAGAATGTAGGGAATTGCGACCTTCAGAAATTGAAAAAACACCTGGAAAACTCCAGAAAGTATCTAAAAGAGAAAAATTACGAACTTTACTACCTTGAAGATTATGAATTTCACCGTACTATTGCCAAATGCAGCAGGAATAATGTATTGGCCAGCATATTCAATTTTATATTTGATTTGTTCATAGAGGGGATTAAGACTACTTCCAAGGTTCCGGGCTCGCCTAAAAGGGGAATAAGGTGGCACAAGGAAATATACCGTAAGATACGCCTCATGGATGTTAGCGGTTCGGAGATGGCCATGAGAAACCATATAAAACAAATTATGGAAGACTTAAAAAAGGTTTGATTGGCGGTGATATGAATTGAAGACAATTCTTTGTTATGGGGATTCCAATACCTATGGGTGCAAGCCTGTAGGCTTTGATATTTTAGAAGAGGGAATAACACCCGGGGATTTGCGTTATGGCCGGCAGCAAAGGTGGACTGGAGTACTTCAGCGGGAGCTGGGAAATGGCTTTAAGGTGATAGAGGAAGGCCTAAACGGGAGGACTACCGTATTTGATGACCCGGTGGAGGGAAAGCATAAAAACGGGATGCCTTATCTTATCCCTTGCCTGGAAAGCCATGCACCGCTGGATTATGTACTGCTGATGCTGGGAACCAATGATTTAAAAAAGAGGTTTTCAGTATCTCCATATGATATTGCTTTAGGGATTGGTTCTCTTATAGATATTATACAGGCCAGTCAGGCAGGGCCCAATGGAAAGGGGCCTGAGGTTTTGCTCATGTGTCCCCCTCCTCTGGGCAGGATAACGGAGTTTGCCCAGATGTTTGAAGATGCCGAACCAAAATCCAGGAAACTGATCCAGTATTTTAAAAAAGTTGCCTCACAGAAAGGATGTTACTTTTTGGAGGTGGGCAGAATAATAAAGGCAAGCAATATTGATGGCATACACTACGATGCAGAAAGCCATGCCCGGCTGGGCAAGGCGGTAGCCTGCTACCTGAAGAAAAATATGGTTAAATAAACCGGTTCAAGCTAAATTAGCCGAAAGGAGAAAAGATGGCTGAAGGCGAAAAAAAGAAGGATGTTGGAGAGAGTTTTGGCCAGATGATGGAGGAGTTTGGGGAGGCCATTGCCAAGGTTTTCAATGACCCCAAGCTTAAACAGAAAGCGAAGGAATTTGGCAGGAGTGCTTCTGAGTCCGGAAAGGCATTCGGAGACAGGTTTAAAGATGAAGAGGTAAGGCAAAAATTCCGGGAAGTGGGCAATGCTGCCAAAAGGTTTGGTGAGAGCATCAGCGAAGCCTTCAAGGAAGAAAAAAAGGGCGGCCAGCCAGAGGCTGAAAAAAAAAGCAGTGAAATCCCTGAAACAGCTGTAAAGGAAGAGGAGAGCAGGGGAGGCAGGCTTACCGGCTACAGCATGGCCATCGCCTGGAACATAATTTTTCTGATATTTTTTAATTTTTTTTATGAGTACGTAGCCTATTACGAGTACGAGGCAATAAACGGTGCAGGAGTGTGGAACCGGTATCCGCTGCTTACAGATGATTTCCGCTTATGGCTGCCCATATTTACTGTTGCGGTAGCTTTTTCTGCAGCTGGAAATATTCTGATGATAATAGTAGACCATTACAGTGTCAGGCAGGTAGTAAATATAATTGTCAATGTATTCGGAATAGCAGCAGCGGCTACTCTCCTTTCCATATTTCCTTTTGATTTTAATGCTATACCTGGTGCAGACCTTGTCCATATATTGAATCCAGTGGTTACGGTAATACTTGTACTAATAATAATCGGGCTGAGCATAGGCACGCTGGTAAGGTTAATAAAATTTATAATCTATACTACCGGGATAAAAGCCTAGGCCTATGGATGAAGAAGAAAAGTATCTGAAGGCAAGGGAAAGGGTAGAGGAAATAAAAGGATTTTACAGCCATCTTTTTACCTATATTGTGGTAATGGTAATTCTTATGCTGGTAAATTTTTTTAGCACGCCCGGCTTCTACTGGTTTCTGATAGTAGCCGGCGGATGGGGTTTTGGCCTGTTCTGGCATGCAATGGGTGTTTTTATATTCAGCAGAAGTATTGGGTCCCGGCGGGATAAAGGGAAGATAAAAAAATGAATAACAGCTTTGCCGGGATTGACGGCTGCCGCGGCGGATGGTTTGCGGTTATAAATACAGGCATTAGGTGGAAAGCTGAATTATATGCCGGCATAGCGGATTTCTGGAGAAACAATAATGCGCTTGGGCTGGTGTTGATAGATATACCCATTGGTGTTTATGGAAAGAGGCGTTGCGAAAAGCTGGCCAGAAAGCTCCTTCCTCCCGGCAGGAAATCAACAATTTTTAATCCACCGGTAAAGGAAGCTCTGGGTATAGATGATTACTGGCAGGCAAGCAGGACAAATCATGCCTACTGCGGTAAGAAGCTTTCCAGGCAGTCTTTTAACCTGATACCCAAAATCAGGGAGGTAAATGATTTTCTGGCAGCAGAAAAGAAGGCAGCCGGGGTAATCTATGAATCCCATCCGGAAATTTGCTTTACACGTTTTTCAAAAATAGGACTGTGTAATAAAAAAACTTCCCGGGGCAGGAAGCAGAGGCTGGATATTATAAAAAATATCGAGCCTGAAGCTTTTAAGGTTTACCTTGATTCGGCAAACAAATACAGGAGGAGAATGGCAGCATATGATGATATAGCCGATGCCATCATACTTGCCATAACTGCCGGGAAAGGAAAGCAGGGACTTCAGTTTGTGCCCCCAGGGGAAGAGAAAGACGGACTTGGGTTAAGGATGCAGATAGCATTTTAATCCTGTTTAAGGTATGACTCTAAAAAAATTTTGATATTGGATATTTTTGCTTCCAGTTCCTTGATTTTATCAAAATATTTACCTCTCCGGGTCTCCGGCATATTTTCTGAGGCCTTAAGCATTTCTATTATTTTTGTTTCTAGAGCTTCTGCCTCTTCTATGAGGTAGAGCAGCTGGTCGTAGTCTAATTTTTTTTCCATGCTGGATTCCTCCCGTAGGGCCGGACAGGAAATTAAAGATTACCTTTCTATCTTATAATAACATTATCTATCAGTATTTTTTGCAAACACGCTTTTTCATAGTTATCTGGATATTTTTTTCAAGCTTAACCTGTGCTCATTGAAATCCTTCCAGGGATCTTTTTTCTGCCCAAGCCTTTTGGGGATATTTCCCAGATGGTAGGTCCGGGCATTAAGGCCTGGCTTTTTTAATTCTTCCCAGTCAAGGGGGGTGGCTGCCGGTGCACGGGGAAGTATCCTCAGCGAGTAGGGACAGACGCTGGTCTGCCCGTAGGAGTTCCTCAGGTAATCCAGAAAGAGCCTCCCCTCTCTTTTTGCTTTGGGCTGTTCAGTGGTAAAACATTCAGGGAAATTACGTGTAAGGCTTGCTGCAATTTTCTTTGCAGCAAGCCTTACTTCATCGAATTCATATTCGGGTACAAGGGGGACTGCCACATGGAGCCCCTTGGAGCCGGTGGTCATGACGAAGGATTTCACTGAAAAGCTGTCAAAGTATTCCTTCAGCTTCAATGCCCCCCTTTTCACGGATTCAAATCCGCTGTCCTGCGGGGGGTCCAGGTCAAATAAAAGTTTGTCGGGTTTATTAAGATAAGCTGTTGTGCTGAGCCAGACGTGCATGGTGATAACTGCCTGTCCGGCAAGGTAGAGCAGGGTTTCCTTTTTATTGCATAATACGTGGGTTATTGTTCCGCCCTCTTTTTTTCTTATGCTTATCCGGTCTATCCATTGGGGAAAATAGTCCGATATGTCCTGCTGGTAAAAATTTTCTCCTTTCAGCCCGTCCGGGGCCCTGTGCATGTTTAACGGCCTGTTTCTCAGGTGCGGAAGGATGACCTGTGCAATTTTTATGTAGTAGCCTATTATATCTTTTTTGGTATAGCCCTTATCAGGATAAAATATTTTTTCAAGGTTGGATACGGTTATCCTTTTGCCATCATATTTATAGGTTTTTTTGCTCATCTTTCTTTGGTTACCTCCCGGGGATCTTTGTCCTCCCTCAAGCCAAGGTAGCGGGGATGCCTTAATTTGCCGTCACTGGTCCATTCGGTAAAACCTACTTCACACACCAGCACCGGTTTAAGCCAGCGGACATCTTTATCCCTTATTTTTGCTGGCTGGAAGAAGGGTGACTGGGAGACTTTGAGTTTTTTAAATTTTTCTTTAAGGAAACCAAGGGTTTCATCATCAAAACCGGTTCCGGTTTTCCCGGCGTAGATCAGGTTGCCGTTGCTGTAATAACCTATGAGCAGCGCACCAAAGCCAATCCTTGAGCTTTGGGGCCGGGTATAACCTCCTATCACAAATTCCTGCCGGTTTATGCATTTAAATTTAAGCCATTTCTTTGATCGGCCTCCCGCATAAGTGCTGCAACCGTCCTTAGCTATAATGCCTTCCCAGCTTTTCCTGCAGGCTTGCCTGAAGTAGGCAATTCCATTTTCCCTCCGGTGGACAAGGAAGCGGACAGGCTGTTTGAAAACAAAGATTCTCTTAAGTATTCTTTTCCTTTGTGTGAGCTCAAGCTTGCTTAAATTGAAGTTCTGGAAAAAAATTATATCAAAAACATAATAATATACCTTTATTTTAAAATCTTTGGCTTCCGGATAGGAATGCATCCTTTTCTGGAGTTTTCCAAAACTGGTTTTGTTTCCCCGGAAAGCTACAATTTCACCATCTATTACAAAATCCTTGCTGTAGTTTTCCAATGCCCGGACGATTTCGGGATACCTGGGGTTGAGGTCCTTATTGTTCCTCGAGGCAAGGTTTACTTTTCCCTCCCTGCAGAAGGCAAGTGCTCTTTCCCCATCAAGCTTCCTTTCATAAATCCAGGATTTGTGGTTGAAATAATCTTTGGTGAGGGTAGCAAGCATTGGCTCAAAAAATTCTGGGATTTCTTCTTGCCTGGTCTTTTCAAGCTCTTGCTGGCTTAAAATATCCTGGAGTGAAATCTGCTCACCCATTTTCTTTTTCCAAATCCTCAATAGTCATTCCGCTTATAACTGATTGCGGCTCTGTGCTGGTAGGATTCCTGCGGGCATCTGCATACCGGTCTTTCATTTTTATAAAAAGCCATCTGGGGTTCTGCTCATCTTTTTTGCCTGTTCTTAGAAGGACATATGCCCCTTTTAGTTTCTGGCCTTCGATAAAAACCTCAAACTTTCCCTGCTCTAAAGCTTGCTCCGGGGATATATTTTCTTTTAGATTCTTGTAGCGGCCCCTGTCCCAAACTATTACCGTACCTGCGCCGTACTGGCCTTCAGGAATCCTGCCCTCAAAATAGGCATAGTCAAGGGGATGGTCTTCGGTGGGCAATGCAAGTTTTTTCTGTGAAGGATCGGTGGAGGGGCCCTTGGGTACTGCCCAGGATTTCAGCACACCTGAGACTTCCAGCCTTAAGTCATAATGGAGTGTTTTTGCCTTATGCTTCTGTATTACATAGATGAGCGCGTTTTTACTGCTTTTAGCTTCTCCCGGCGGCTCGAATGTTTTACTGAAGTCCCTTTTCTTTTTATAATTCTGTAATTTATCCATTGTTTTGCATTTATTATTTGTTTTCAGTTTAAAAATTTTTTGGGATTAAAACAAGAAGCCTGGAATTACAAGGTTGGCTTTGTTCAGAGCTGGTCTGAATGTTTACGGACGTGCAGAAATTCCTGCCTCCTGCAAACAGATTGCCCGTTATAATTTAAGGAAGTATGTCTGGAAAATAGAGGTACTCAAAAATTTTGTATATTATATAATTATGTTTATTGTATTCAACCAGGAAAATTATGGATCCTGTAAGTATCTTAAAAAGCGAGCATGATTTGATATTGAGAATGCATGCCATTATGGATAGTGAACTGGACCGGTTAAAGGAGAGGTCAACCGCAAACCTTTTCTTGATTGATAATATCGTGGATTTTATAGAAGCATACGTCAGGGGCTGTCATCAGGGAAAAGAGGAGCTGCTCTTTGACTGTTTAAGCTCCAAAGATATAAACACAGAAGACAGTGTCAGTATCAGCCATCTCAGAGAAGAGCACGGGCATGAAAGAAAAATGGTGGCCGCCCTTTCCCATGCCAGGGAGGAATACAGCCGGGGGTTTACCGATGAGATTGATGATATTTATCAGGGATTGAGAAAACTTGCCGGTTTTCTTCCCCGGCATGCCAGACATGAGGAGCAGGGGCTGTTCAGAAGATGCCTGGGCTATTTTAGCAAGGACCAGACCAAAGAAATGGTAAAAGATTTCTGGGAATTTGACAGAAAACTTATACATAAGAAATACAGGTATATGGTAGAGAGATTTGAATAAGGAATAAGATAAAAAAGGAAGGATGTTTAAAATGGCCTGGGTTAAAAACATACTTGACACCATCGGCAATACGCCTTTGGTCAGTATAGAAAAAATGGGAGCAGGGGGAGCGATTTTTGCCAAATTGGAGTCTTTTAACCCCGGGGGAAGCGTAAAAGACAGGATAGCCCTGAGTATGGTTGAGGCAGCGGAGAAGGAAAAAAAGATAACTGAAGGTACGGTGGTAATCGAGCCTACCAGCGGCAATACCGGCATAGGACTGGCCATTGTCTGTGCAGTAAAGGGCTACAGGCTTATTTTAACCATGCCTGAAAGCATGAGCATAGAAAGGCGGAAATTACTGGCTGCCCTGGGTGCAGAAATTGTTTTAACTGCGCCGGAAGGGGGAATGAAAGGAGCAATTGAGAAGGCAAAAGAACTGGCAGGAGATATGGAAAATTCGTTTATATGCCAGCAGTTCAGCAATCCGGCTAATCCTGCGATACACCAGAGAACTACTGCTGTGGAGATATGGGAACAGATGCAGGGCTCAGTTGACCTGCTGGTGTGCGGGATTGGTACCGGGGGTACATTAACCGGATGCGGCCGTTACCTTAAAAGCAAAAACCCCGATATCAGCCTGGTGGCAGTTGAGCCCCATGCTTCTCCCGTGCTCTCCGGAGGAAAGCCGGGGCCGCATAAGATTCAGGGAATTGGGGCCGGTTTTATACCCGAGGTCCTTGATATCAGCCTGATAGATAAGACAGTAACTGTAACTGAAGAGGACGCCATACATACCGCAAGGAGGCTGGCTGAAGAAGAAGGTATACTCGCCGGAATATCTTCAGGGGCGGCTATGTGGGCAGCGATGAAGCTTGCCGGGCAGGAAAAGGGGAATTTGGTGGTGGTGCTTCCTGACGGAGGAGAAAGGTACCTGAGCACGCAATTATTTAACTATGATTCCTCCTCCCAGCAGTAAATCATTCTGGTAAAAAACTGCTGACTGCCCGGGGGTAATGGCAGGCTGGGGCCGGTCAAATATGCATATTGCTGTTTTTTTGCCTGACATTCTTATAACCGCTGGCGCAGGGTCAAATTTATACCTTATCATTACCTGAGCATTAAAACTTGCGGCTGGAGGTTTTCCGGAGATAAAATTTATATCCCCAATCTTAAATTCCTTTTGCAAAAGCTCTTGTTTTTCTCCAACCACAATAATATTTTCGGATGGTATTATCTTTTTTACATACAGAGGCCTGTTATGGCTTATGCCCAGGCCTTTTCTCTGGCCGATGGTATAATAGGGGTATCCCTTGTGGGTGCCCAGTATTTTGCCCTGCCCATTGACTATTTTTCCTTCACCTATGCTGTAACCTGAGAGCAGCTGGTGGTATCCTTTCTCCCCGATAAAGCATATGTCCTGGCTTTCGGGTTTTTCTCCAAGAAAGGGAAAATACCTTTTCCCCATATCCTTTATTTTTTGCTTGTGGAATTTTCCCAGCGGAAATTTTATATGCTCGAGCTGGTCCTGGCTGAGTCTCCACAGCATATAGCTCTGGTCCTTGGTACGGTCAACGGCTTTCCTTATAGCCAGGCTGTCCCCGGATGCTTTCTCCAGTATGCAGTAGTGGCCGCTGGCCATATGTGCTGCCCCCAGCATGAAAGCTTTTCCTAAAAGCTGCCCGAACTTGATATATTTATTGCAGTCCACGCAGGGGTTGGGGGTCCTTCCTTGAAGGTATTCGTTTAAAAAACCGTCTATTAGGGTTTGCTTAAACTGGCTTACAAGGTCTATTACAAAATGGGGGATACCCAGATGGGAGCAAACTTCTCTGGCCAGGCGTATGTCGGTTGGTGAGCAGCAGGTCTTATCCTGGCCTTCGAAATCATGGGCATCGGGGAGAATCTTCATGGTCAGCCCAAAGATATCATATCCTTTATCTTTCAGGATCTTAGCTGAAACAGAGCTGTCAATTCCGCCGCTCATGGCTACTGCGACCCTGTTTGAATCCAGGGGGTAAAGGTTTTTTGTGTTCTTGGATACATAGCTTGAGATAAGCCCGGAAAAGGCATCAATAACAGAGGCGGCGGCCTGAATTTTCTGCCGGGGGATGGCGCCGAAATAAAGCTGGATGTCTTCTATGCTTATTTTGGCTGCATCCCAGAGGCCTTTTCCTCTGGCCAGGGCAGTAATGTAGCTGGCAGAGGCTATGGTCCAGTCGCAGCCGAAAGCCTTAAACCTTATATCCTCTATGGTATTTTTCTTTATTTGAGCGCTGAACTTTACCAGGTTCCTGCAGGAGGCTGAGCCTGCCTGTGAGGCGGCATCCGCATCTTTTATCTGGCCTGTATTCTGAGGGTTTTTCAGGTGCTGGCTTATTCTATTTAATCTATTATTCATTTTAATTAGTATATTGTATTATATGGTATATTATAATTTTTAAATAAATTGTAAAAGGGTGAAGGGTATCAGGGAAGGCAGTTCGGATAGGGAATTCTATTATAATAATCTGTTTTATGATTACCTGTTTGAATTTGGTAATCTGGAACAATTCTATTGTTTCGACCACAGGCTGGCTGATAGCTACAGGAAAAGGGCAGAAGAGGTAGCCCGAAATTATAATCACAGCTTAAGGAAAAAACTCTCGGAAATCCTTGCCGCACATAACCAAAGCCTGGGGTGCGGCAAAGAAACAATCAGTAATATAGAAAAGTTAGGGGACAGGGGCTCATTGGTGGTTATTGGAGGGCAGCAGCCCTTACTTTTCGGAGGGCCCCTGTTTTTAACCTATAAGGCTATTACGGTAATAAGGATGGCCGAATACCTGCAAAACCAGTTAAATGTAAACGTGGTGCCCTGCTTCTGGAATGCATCCGATGACAGCAATACCGGCCAGATCAACAGCATAAGCGTATTTTCAGGGGAAAACATTGAGGATGTGGTTATGGGGGATTTAAAAGAGGGCATAAGGTTTTCAGATCTTTCGGTTAGCCGCGGGCAGGCAATGCAGGTTTTGAGTAAGCTAAAGGATAAGCTTGCGCCTACTGATTTCAGGGAAAAAATAACCGGCTTTCTGAACAGCTGTATCCGGGAAGCATCCCAAGGAGACGGCCTTACGGCAGCCGACCTTTTTTCTTCGGTTCTGCTTAAGCTTTTTTCTGCCCGGGGTCTGGTGATAATTGACCCGGCTCTTGAAGGGATAAAGAGTCTGGGCTGGGAGGTTATAAAATCAGATATTGAGGATTTTGGGGCTGTAAATGCTATGGTTGAAAGTGCGGGCAGGAGACTTGAAAAGGCGGGCTACCATGCCCAGATTAAAAGCAGCCCGGACACCCTGAATTTCTTTTTTGCTTCTGGTGGAAAAAGAAACAGGATAACTTACAGAAACAAAAGTTTTCGTCTCAGCGGGAGAAACTATAGTCCGGACCTGCTGGCTGATATGGCCAGGGAAAATATAGGGGCTTTATGTCCCAATGTGGTTCTAAGGCCTCTTTTACAGGATACCGTTTTTCCGGTTCTGGCTACGGTATGCGGGCCGGGAGAGGTAAGTTATTTTGCCCAGCTTAAGGATGTCTACCATCATAGGGGAAAAAAACTGCCGGTTATATATCCCAGATTTTCGGCGACCCTGGTAGAGAAGAAGGTAAAAAAAGTTCTTGAAAAATACCAGCTGGACTATGGTATGCTTTCCAAAAGCACGGGAGAGGTTGAAAAGATGGTATTAAAAAAATTTCTGGATTTTGATATTGAAAGGATAGTGTCTGAGCTCAACCATGATATAATTAACAGGATAGAAAAGGCCAGACAGGAAATTTTCTCAAACCTGATGGATGTTTCAAGCTCTTTTGACCGGATAAAAAGGAACCTGTCAAAGGAGACAGGTGTGCTTAAAAACAAACTTTTTTCCGAGTACAGGAAGCAGAACAGGCATATAAGTGAGGGAGTTTACAAGCTGAAGTTAAACCTTTTGCCTGACGGCAATTTACAGGAAAGGAGAATAAGCCTTTTCAATTACCTGAATAAATATGACTTTAAGCTGCTGGACAGGCTGTATGATTCTTTTGAACCTTTTGACTATACACATAAATTCTTAGAGGTGAAGTAAAAATGGATATAGATATAATTGCTTTTGGTGCCCATCCCGATGATGCCGAAATGGGCTGTGGGGGATTACTGTTAAAATTAAAGGATAAGGGATACAAAACAGGAATAATTGACCTTACCCTGGGAGAGCTTTCCACCAACGGCAACCTCAAGGTAAGGGCTGAAGAAACCAGGAAAGCTACACAGATTCTCAGATTAGACTTAAGGGATAATTTGAAGCTTGAAGATAGCAATATTGTAAATGACCTGCAGAGCAGGAAGAAAGTAATAAAGGCCATAAGGAAATACAGGCCGCGAATGGCAATCATACCCTACCATACAGACCGCCATCCGGACCATGAAAATTCCTATAAGCTGTTAAAAGACAGCCTGTTTGCTTCCGGGCTGGAAAAATTGAAGACAGGGCAAAAAAAACACCGTCCCCAGGTAGTAGCCAGCTATATGATGCACCATGAGTTTACGCCGGCCTTTATTGTGGATATCTCTGATTATTTTGAGCAGAAGATGAAGGCGGTAACCAGCTACCAGTCCCAGATCCACAGCAGATTTAAAAAGAATTCCCAGACACGGTTATCTTCCAAGTATTTTATGGACCTTATCACCACCAGGGACAAGTGCCACGGGCTCAAGATAATGGCAGAATACGGTGAGCCCTACTTTGCTGAGCATAATATCAAGGTTGACGATCCATTAGAATTTTTTAGCTATATAAAAACATGAAGATAGGAATTACCTGTTATCCAACCTACGGAGGCAGTGGGGCGGTAGCCACAGAACTGGGTATCGAGCTGGCTAAAAGGGGGCATGTAGTCCATTTTATAAGCTACGGTTTACCTTTCAGGCTTAACGCCTATTACAAGAATATTTTTTTTCATGAGGTAGAGACCCTGGAGTACCCGCTGTTTAAATACCCTCCCTACTCCCTGTCACTTGGCGCAAAGATGGCAGAAGTTGTGGATACCGAAGGCCTGGATATACTCCATGTCCATTATGCGATACCCCATGCCGCCTCTGCTTACCTGGCCAAGAAGATAGCCAGCAGAAAGATAAGGTTCGTTACCACCCTTCACGGTACGGATATTACCATTGTGGGAAACCATGCCTCCTTCTATGATATTACCAGGTTCAGCATCGAGAACAGTGACGGGATTACCTGTGTTTCCGATTACCTGAAACAGGCCACCGGCAGAATTTTTAATATAAAAAAAGATATGAAGGTAATCTATAATTTTGTGGATACATCCAAATACAAGAGGGGAAAAACCAGGAGAATGGATTTTGTTAAAAATGACGAAAAGCTTATCATACATATTTCCAATTTCAGGCCGGTTAAAAGGGTGGATAATATCATAAGGGTGTTTAAAAAGGTAAGGGATAAATTAGACTGCAGGCTGATGCTGGTTGGTGACGGGCCGGAGATGGGTAAATGCAGGAAGCTGGTTGAGCAGCTGGGGGTTAAGGATTATGTTTGCTTTACGGGCAGGCAGGACGATATCGTGCCCCTTTTGAGCATGGGGGACTTATTCATGCAGCCTTCTAAAAGCGAGAGTTTCGGGCTGGCGTCACTGGAGGCATTATCCTGCGGAGTTCCGGTAATAGGTACCAGTGTGGGGGGCTTAAAAGAAGTAATAGAGGGCCATGGCTGCGGTTATGTATTTTTGCCTGATGACCTGGAAGGCATGACCAGGGCTGCCATAAAGGTGCTTTCTGACCCGAATTTGAGGGCAGGGATGAGCAAGGCGGCAAGAAAAAGGGCTACAGACTTTGACAGTAACCGGATAGTTCCCATGTATGTTCAATATTATGAAGAAATTTTAAATAAGGGAGGGCCGTGATGGACGTTTTTGGAAAAAGCTACAGTAAAAAAGAACTGGTTAGAAAGATAGGGGATATTTCCCAGCTGGGCGGGGTTAAGGAATATCAGTTTACAGACGGTTTAAGGAAAGGGGTAAGGGCCATAGATTTGAAGAGCCCAAGCGGCTTGGATATGACTGTACTGGCTGACCGGGGACTGGATATATCATACCTTTCCTATAAGTCAGCGCCCATAGGCTGGAGGTCTGCAGTACCGGAAACGTCTCCTGCCTATTACGATAGCAGTGGCTTGGAATGGCTGAGGACTTTTTATGGCGGGCTGCTTACCACATGCGGCCTGACTTATATGGGGGCTCCCAGTGTTGACCGGGGCCAGGAGCTGGGCATCCATGGAAGGATTTCCAATCTGGCAGCAGCAAATGTCTGCGCAGACGGGAGATGGGACGGTGACGACTACCAGATGTTTGTGCAGGGAAAAGTAAGGGAGGCCAGTGTATTCGGGCCCAAGCTGGAGCTCTCCAGGAAGATAACTACCTGGATGGGAAAACCAAAGGTTTTCCTGGAAGACGAGATTGAAAATATCGGCAGCCAGGCTTCCCCGCTGATGGTCCTCTACCATATAAATATTGGTTTTCCGGTGCTTGACAGCACCTCAGAGCTTCTGGAAGCAGAAGCAAAGGTTTGGCCCAGGGACGAAGAGGCTAAGAAAGGCCGGGACAGCTTTAATCGGTTTATAGAGCCGGTTACCGGGTATAATGAGCAGTGCTTCTTTCATGATATAGAGGCAGATAGTGACGGATACGCTAATGTAGCCATAGTTAACCCAGCATTTGATAATGACAGGGGAATAGGGATAGCGGTAAGGTTTAAAAAAGAAAGCCTTCCTAACCTGATCCAGTGGAAAATGATGGGAGCTGACGAGTACGTATGCGGAATCGAGCCTGCAAACAGCTGGCCAAGGGGCAGGGCTGTGGAGAGGAAGGAAGGAAACCTCCAATTTATAGAGCCGGGGGAGACAGTTAGGTACCGTATTGAGTTTGAAATACTGCCTTCAAACAAATATATAGAAATTTATAGAAAAAAGTATTGCGAATAATATTGATATTAATTCTAAAAGTTTATTGACTTTATGTACTCGAGATGTATAATTAAAATATAATAATCAAAACAGGAGAATAATATGGGAAAAATCATTACCAAACTGTTTCTTTTTGTCTTCATCCTTGTTTTTGTTTTAAGCTTTTCATCTTCTTTATTTGCCCAGGATGAAGATGCAGAATATCAATTTACTGCCAAGGATAAAGTAATCCTTACCCAGCCCAGCATATGCTATGTAACCACCATGTATTATGGATATGTGTATGACCCTGATTTTGAGGATTGGTCCCAGCAGTATTACTACGGACCTTTTGGAGGAACAGGCTTTGGGGTGAATCCAGATACCGGGCATATAGTAACCGCTGCGCATGTAATAGAGGAGGACTATGTTAATATAAAGTGGGCCATACTGGATGCCTATATTTTTGATACTTATCCTGACGACTATTTTAACCTTACCGATAATGACTGGAACTGGATATATGACAATTTTAAAGTAGAGGGGCTGAACAAGACAGAGCCTGACAGGGAAGTATGGGTACAGTTTAACACAGCTACTGCAGGGCTGCCTGATAACCCTGACAATACATATGTAAGGGCGGAGTTCATAGATTCCAGCCCCTGGGATCAGAGGGATATTGCCATACTCAAGATCCAGCCTACCACCGGCAGGTCACTGTCCAGTGCTATTGTAGGGGATTCTTCCAAGGTAGAGATACAGGATTCGCTTACCATAATAGGGTATCCCTGGAATGCAGACATAAGCTGGGAATCCATAATGACTCCTACTATTACCTCGGGGATTGTCAGTGCCAGGAAGATGGTATCAGGTACCGAGGTTCTGCAGGTAGACGGCACCGCCGCCCCCGGCAATAGCGGTGGACCGGTATTAAGCGAGCAGGGAGAGGTTATAGGGATACTTACCATGGGTCTTGAAAATATTAATTATCTTAGACCCAGCAACGACATTAAAGAGATGATGAACAGGAATGGAGTGGAAAACAAGCTGGGGATGGTTGATGAAAACTTTGCCAATGGACTGGCCATGTACAGGCAGTCGCATTATTCTGAGGCAATCAAGCTTTTTGATGCGGTGCTCAACTTGAGCCAGGGGAACCTTCTTGCACAGGAGTATAAGGCGAATTCTCAGGCGGCGATAGACAGGGGAGAGGATGTGCCCCTGGAGCCCGCGGTCACTGAGGTGGAAATAGCTGAAGAGGTTGCGCTTGAAGAAAGCCCGTTTGAAGAAGAAGCTGTTGTAGAAGAACCGCAGCCGGCCCAGGAAGCAGCAGAAGAAGAAACGGAAGGCGGCCAGGTTGCCCTGGGGATAATACTTATCGTGCTGGCTATAGTAATTCCATTGCTGATAATAGCAGCGATAATTATAATAGTAGTAGTCGTGGTAAGGAAGAAAAACGCTCCGCCAAAACCAGGGGAGACGGCAAAAGGGATAAAACAGGAAACACAGCCGGAGGCAAAGGAACAACCCGGGGAGGGTAAAAAGTTCTGCCCATCCTGCGGAAAAGAAGCAGAAGAAGGCCAGAAGTTCTGCAGCAATTGCGGAAATGAGCTGGAGTAGGATTAGTCTTGTTACAGGGCCGGTTAGCGCCGGCCCTGCTTATTTTGGTTGGTAATTTTGTATTGTTATCCTGTTTTAACTATGGTAATATTACAAGTTAATTAAATATTCTTTAAATTATGGGCAGCAAGGCAATAAAAAATAGATTATTTTCATATGAGCCGTCAGAAAGGCTTAGCTTTGGCCTGCCCGTGATTGTCATTATTTCCTTAGTCTGTTTGCTACTAGTCGGTATCCTATCCTAGATATTAGGATTTCCGATAGTTTCTTTCTTTACTATTGAATCCTATTATATTATTAAAGGTATACCTGTTTATGGTTTTTTAATATTTTTAATTTAACGGGGAGGCAAATTGAGAAGCGATGATATGAAAAAAGGTGTTGAGAGATTGGCGCACAGGTCTCTGCTTAAGGCCTGCGGCCTTACTGACCAGGAAATATCCAGGCCAATGATCGGAGTGGCCAATTCTGTAAATGAACTTATCCCCGGCCATGTTAATCTGGATAAGATAGCAGAAGCTGTGAAGGCGGGGATAAGGGCTGCCGGCGGAACACCCTTGGAATTCGGCACTATCGGGGTTTGTGACGGTATAGCCATGAACCATAAGGGAATGAAATACTCACTGGCTACCAGGGAAATAATAGCGGACAGCATAGAGGCTACAGCCATGGCCCACCCCTTTGACGGGCTGGTGCTTATACCCAATTGCGATAAGATTGTCCCGGGAATGCTTATGGCTGCTGCCAGGTTAAATATACCTTCGGTAGTGATTAGCGGCGGTCCCATGATGGCGGGAAATATTGAAGGCCGAACAGTTGATTTAGGCAGCTGTTTTGAGGCAGTTGGCAGATACAGGAACGGGGATTACAGCGATGAGGATATATACCGCCTGGAAGAAGAGGCCTGCCCTACCTGCGGGAGCTGTTCGGGAATGTATACTGCAAATTCCATGAACTGTTTGTCCGAAGCCGTAGGGCTTGCCCTTCCCGGCAACGGCACCATACCTGCAGTTCTGGCCAAAAGGATAAGATTGGCCAAGATGGCAGGCACAAAGATCATGGAACTGGTGGAAAAGGATATAAGGTCCAGAGATATTATTAATGAACAGGCAGTTATAAATGCTCTTTCTGTAGATATGGCTCTGGGTTGTTCCACCAATACCGTCCTGCATCTGCCGGCTATAGCCAGGGAAGCAGGGGTAGATTTTTCATTGGAGCTGGTTAACCAGGTGAGCAAAAAAACACCAAACCTTTGTAGGCTGAGCCCTGCAGGGGATTTCCATATAGAGGACCTTTACTTTGCCGGCGGCATAGAGGCGGTAATGAATGAGCTGTTGCAGAATAACCTTATAGACGGAGAGCTGATGACTGTTACCGGAACCACTGTTAGGGATAATGTTGGAGAGGCTAAAATAGCTAACGGTGAAGTAATAAGAAGCGTTTCAAACCCGTATTCAAAGGATGGAGGGATAGCAATACTCTGGGGCAACCTGGCGCCGGAGGGCTGTGTGGTTAAAAAGTCTGCGGTGGATCCGGCGATGCTAAAACACAAGGGAAAGGCCAGGGTTTACGGCAGTGAAGAAGAAGTCATGGAAGCCATCCTGGCAGGAAAGGTTTTGAGCGGAGATGTGGTGGTTATCCGTTATGAAGGGCCAAAGGGAGGCCCGGGCATGAGGGAGATGCTTTCCCCTACTTCTGCCATAGCGGGCATCGGGCTGGATAGGGAAGTTGCCCTTATAACCGACGGAAGGTTTTCCGGAGCTACCAAGGGGGCATCCATAGGCCATATCTGTCCTGAAGCTCAGGCCGGCGGCCCCATATGCATAGTTGAAGAAGGGGATATAATAGAGATTGATATCCCGGAAAACAGCATTAACCTCCTGGTGGACGGGGATGAAATAAAACGGAGGCTGTCTTTTTGGAGTCCTCCTGAGCCCAAGATTAATGAAGGGTATCTGGCCAGGTATGCAAAGATGGTAACCTCTGCAGCCAGGGGCGCTGTTCTGGAGTAAATTAATATTTTTTTAATAATTTTGCAGGTTTTGGTAATTGAAAATGCAGGATAAAATGTTATAATCACCAAAACTGTTATAAAGTTGTTACTAACTCGATTTTATTAGGAGTTGATTATGAGTAAAATAACTGGAGCACAGATGATAATAAAGTGCCTGAAGCAGGAAGGCGTGGAAGTGATATTCGGCTATCCCGGGGGAAAGGTTATACCCCTTTATGATACCCTTTTTGATTCAGATATAAAGCATATACTGGTCAGGCATGAGCAGGGAGCTTCCCATGCTGCCGATGGTTATGCCCGGGCTACGGGTAAAACCGGGGTATGTGTTTCAACTTCCGGGCCGGGGGCTACAAACCTGGTTACAGGAATCGCTAATGCTTATATGGATTCGGTGCCCATAGTGGCGCTAACCGGCCAGGTATCCACGGCGGAGATAGGAACAGATGCATTCCAGGAGGCTGATATAACCGGGATTACTGCTCCCATAACCAAGCACAATTATCTGGTAAAGGACATAAAGAATCTGCCTTCTATCATAAAGGAGGCGTTCTATATTGCTTCCACGGGAAGACCTGGCCCTGTCCTTATTGATATACCGGTTGACATATCCCAGGCAATGATTGATGAAAAGGCAGAAGGGGAGATAAATTTACCGGGCTATAAGCCGACCTACAAGGGTAACCAGAAACAGATAAAGCAGGCTGCCAGAAAGATATTTGAAAGCAGGAGGCCGGTAATTTTCTCCGGAGGAGGGGTTATATCCTCCGGGGCCAGCGAGATACTTACCCGGTTTGCACATAAAGCGAAACTGCCGGTTATCACTTCGCTTCTGGGCATGGGGTCTTTTCCTGAAGACAATCCGCTGGCCCTTAATATGGCGGGTATGCATGGAACAAGGTATGCAAATATGGCTTTTACCGAGGCCGACCTTATAATAGCGGTCGGGGCCAGGTTTGATGACCGGGTTACAGGCAAGGTAAGCGGTTTTGCGCCAAATGCTGAAGTTATACATATAGACATAGATCCGGCGGAGATAGGCAAGATTGTAAAGACAGCCATACCGGTTGTGGGCAATGCCAAGGATGTCTTGACTGACCTGCAACAGAGGTATTTTGAGCTGGATAATGACAAGAGCGTGGAAATAAAGAAGGCCTGGATTGCCTACCTTATGGAACTGAAGGAAAAATATCCCCTTATGTATGACAAGGAATCTCCTAACCTCAAACCCGCTTATATAGTGGAAAAAATATATGAACTTACTGAGGGCAATGCCATAATATGTACCGAAGTCGGCCAGAACCAGATGTGGGCGGCGCAGTTCTACAAGTATACGCAGCCCAGGACCTTTATTTCTTCCGGCGGCCTGGGAACTATGGGGTTCGGCCTGCCCGCAGCCATAGGTGCAAAGACAGGAAGGCCGGATAAGACGGTAATAGATATCGCCGGGGACGGGAGCATACAGATGGTGTCCCAGGAAATGGCTACCGCGGTTAGCAGCAAGATACCGGTAAAGATAATGCTTCTAAATAACGGGTATCTGGGGATGGTAAGGCAGTGGCAGGAACTGTTCTTTAAAAAAAGATATTCGCATACCTGTATCCGCGAGTGTGTTGATTTTGTTAAATTAATGGAGGCATACGGAGGTGTCGGAATCAGGGTAACCGATAAAAAAGATGTTGAGGGGGCCATAAAGAAAGCCCTGGAGATAGACAATGCTGTTTTAGTTGATTTCTGGATAGAGAGCGAAGAGAATGTTTATCCCATGGTTGCGCCGGGGGCACCTATCAGCGAAATGTTAGAATGGGAATATTAAGGTGGTATAAATGAATCATATAATCTCAGTATTAGTGGAAAACAAGGCTGGGGTTCTGGCCAAGATAGCAGGGCTCTTCAGCAGGAGGGGATTCAATATTGACAGCCTTGCGGTGGGCACAACAGACGATAAGAGCATATCCAGGATAACCATTGTGGTACAGGCAGACCAGCGGGGCATAGAGCAGGTGGTTAAGCAGCTGTACAAGCTCATAAATGTGCTTAAAATACAGGAACTTGATCCGGTAAATATAGTGGAGAGGGAACTGGTATTAATCAAGGTGGCCACCGATGCCGGGAACAGGGCGGAAATACTGGAAATAGTGAATATTTTCAGGGCGAACATAGTTGATGTGGCCAAGAAGTCCCTGCTTATAGAGATTACCGGCACCTCGAGCAAGGTGGAAGCATTATGCCAGCTGCTTGAGCCTTACGGGATACTGGAGCTTACCAGGACAGGGAAGATAGCCTGCACCAGGGGCAGTAAAAAGATATAATTTGTTTTGACCGTAGAGAGGAGCAAGAATGATTAAAAAATATATAATGACGCCAGGACCTACACCCATATCAGAGGAAGTGTTGCTGGAACATGCCAGGCCGCTTATGCATCACCGGTCTCCCGAGTTTTCAGAAATTTTTACGGCTGCAACAGAGAAGCTGAAGAAACTTATGGATACCCAAAATGATGTATTTATACTTACCTCTTCCGGGACCGGCGGAATGGAGGCGGCGGTAACCAATGCTTTTTCACCGGGGGACAAGGTGCTGGTAGCCAGTGCGGGAAATTTTGGTGAAAGGTTTAAGAAGCTGTCAAAGATGTACGGGCTGGAGCTTGCCTCAATTGATTATGAATGGGGCCAGGCGGTAGATCCTGAGGATATAAAGGAGGCCCTGGAAGGAGATCCGGCTATAAAAGGTGTGATGTTTCAATTCAGTGAAACCTCAACCGGGGTCTTAAATAACGCAAAGGCCATAGGCAATATTGTCAAGGATTATGATGCCATAACCATTGTGGATGCCATAAGCGGTCTGGGCGCTTCCGAGTTTAAGACCGACCAGTGGAATATGGATATAGTCATTGGAGGTTCCCAGAAGGGTTTAAGCGCCCCCACGGGAGCGGCTTTTATAAGTGTGAGCCAGAAAGCATGGGGCCTTATTGAAAAGTCTGATACCCCCCGTTTTTATTTTAATTTGCTCAATGCCAGGGAAGCAGCCAGGAGGAACCCTCCCCAGACTCCATGGACCCCGGCTATTTCCATTATAGTAGCCATCAATAAGGCTATGGATATTCTGCTTGAGGAAGGCCTTGCCGGATCATACAGGAGGCATAAGATCCTTGCGGAGGCTACCCAGAGGGCAGTTGAAAAGATTGGGCTAAAGCTGCTGGTGGAAGATCCCCAGGCCAGGGGCCATTCAGTAACTGCGGTTATGGTTCCCGGGGGGATTGACGGCAAGGAGCTTACTGCCATCATGCGGACCAGGCACGGGGTAACCATTGCCGGGGGCCAGGGCAAGCTTAAGGGAAAGATTTTCAGGATCGGCCACCTGGGCTGGTTCGGAATGTTTGATGTTTTAACTGCAGTATCCAGCCTGGAGATGGCTTTAAGGCAGCTGGGCTTTGAGCTGGAGGTAGGCTCGGGTGTGGCTGAAGCCCAGAGGGTCTTTTATGAAAACAATTACTTTGGAAACTAGAAAGTGATGGGCTATGAATAAAAAAATATTAATAACTGACGGTATTTCCCCAGAAGCAAGGCAGAAACTGGAAAAACATTTTACGGTTGATGAGCTAAAGGGCATAGATGCAGAAGAGCTGAAGAAAGTTATAGGCGGCTATAATGCTATTATCATAAGGAGCGCAACCAAACTGACCGCAGATATAATCAGTAATGCAGACAATATGGAGATAATAGGAAGGGCGGGCATTGGGGTGGACAATGTTGACCTTGATGCTGCTACCAAAAAAGGCATTGTGGTGGTTAATGCTCCTGCCAGCAATGCGGTAACTGTGGCCGAACACACCATCGGGCTGCTGCTGGCTCTGGTACGAAAGATTCCTTCTGCAGACAGTTCCCTTAAAGGAGGCAAGTGGGAAAAATCCAAGTTCAAGGGAATAGAGATAGAAGGCAAAACCTTAGGCATCGTTGGTTTCGGCCAGATTGGAGGCCTGGTTGCCAAGAAAGCTATGGGATTGGGAATGAATGTAATAGCCTATGACCCTTTTGTATCCACTGAAAGGTTCAAGCAGCTGGGGATACGGAAGGCGGATAAACTAAAAGATATATACAGTTCATCTGATTTTATATCCATACACCTTCCTAAAAATAAGGATACTGTGGGCATGTTTAACAGCAAGGAATTGAAAAAGATGAAAAAGGGTACCAAACTTCTCAATGTGGCCAGAGGAGGCATTGTAGTGGAAAAGGATTTGGCTGATTCCATAAAAGAGGGCCATATAGGAGGGGCAGCTATCGATGTGTACGAGAAAGAACCCTGTACAAGCTCTCCTCTCTTTGAACTGGATTCGGTGGTGTGTACCCCCCATCTGGGTGCTTCCACCGCTGAAGCCCAGAACAGGGCAGGAACCATTATTGCCGAGCAGGTCATTGATATGCTCCAGGGTCGCGCGCCGGCTTTTCCGGTTAATGCTCCTTCGGTTAGGCCGGAGATTATGGAAGCCATATCCCCCTATTTTGAGCTCTGCGATAATATGGGGACACTCTTTGCCGGGCTTTTTGAAGGAAATCTTGAGACCATAAAATTAATATTCAGCGGGAAGGTCTCTGAATATGATACCAGGGTATTAAAATCAAGGGTAATGGTAAACATCCTAAGGAAATATTCCAGAGAGGCAAACATGGTAAATGTGGGCTTGATAGCCCAGGAAAACGGCCTGAAGGTGGAAGAGGTTAAAAGGAGCGAGTCGAGTGATTTTTTAAACCTGATTACCGTACAGGGCGAGGGGAAGGAAGAAAGCCTTTCCATATCGGGCACCATTACCGGCAAAAAAAACCAGCCCAGGTTTATTGGCATAGATGAATTTGAGCTGGATATGGTTCCTTCAAAGCATATGGCTTTTTTAAGGTATAAGGATGTACCGGGCCAGATAGGCAAAATCGGTACGGCTTTTGGCCAGCTTAATGTAAATATTGCCGCCATGCATGTAGGAAGGAAGAAAAAAAGCGGTGATGCGGTGATGGGACTTAATCTGGATGCAGAAGTAACCCCCGAGATGCTGGAAAAATTTAGGGAACTGTCGGGTTTCAAGGATATAAAAATTGTTAATTTGGATTAATATCAGGCAGGTTTATTATGCCCAGGAAAATATATATATTTGATACAACTTTAAGGGACGGAGAACAGGCTCCGGGGATTCATTTAAACGTAAAGGAGAAGCTGGAGATTGCCCACCAGCTGGAAAAGCTCAATGTTGATATAATTGAAGCCGGTTTTCCCATCTCTTCAGCCAGTGATTTCGAAGCGGTAAAAGAGATATCCAAAGGCATAAAGGGAAGAGGAGTGGCTGCCCTCGCCAGGGCTGTAGACAAGGATATAGATGCAGCCGGGCAGGCGCTTAAAGGCGCTTTCCAGCCGGTTATACATACCTTTATATCCTCTTCGGATATACACCTTAAGTACCAGTTTAAAAAGACCAGGGAACAGGCGCTGGAAATGGCCGGACGGGCGGTGAAAAGAGCCCGAAACTTTACGGATCTGGTTGAATTTTCGGCTATGGATGCCACCAGGAGTGACCGGGATTTCCTGTGCAGGCTTTTTGAAACTGCCATTAAAAGCGGGGCAAAGATAATAAATGTACCTGATACAGTGGGTTATGCTATACCGGGGGAGTTTTCCAGGCTGATACAGCATTTAACCGAAAATGTGGAGGGCATAGATGATGTAATCATAAGTGTGCACTGCCATGATGACCTTGGATTGGCAGTGGCCAATTCCATAATGGCTGTGGAGAAGGGAGCCAGCCAGGTTGAATGTGCGGTTAACGGGATAGGTGAGAGGGCAGGAAACGCATCCCTGGAAGAGGTAGTAATGATTATAGATACCAGGAAAAAGAACCTGGATGTGTATACAGATATCAATAGGGGAGAGATAATGCGCACCAGCAGCCTTGTCCGCTACCTTACAGGCTACCTGGTGGCACCAAATAAAGCTATTGTGGGAAAAAATGCCTTTATCCATGAGGCAGGCATACATCAGGATGGCATGCTTAAGGAAAGGTCAACCTATGAAATAATTAAACCTGAAGATATCGGGGTCAAGTCTTCAAGGCTCGTTCTGGGCAAGCACTCCGGACGGCATGCATTCGTTAAAAGGCTTCAAGAGCTGGGCCTTAAGCTGGAGGGCGAAGATCTGGAAAAAGCATTTAACCGTTTCAAGGCTCTGGCAGAGAAGAAAGGCCAGATAAACGATAAAGACCTTAAAGCTATTGTTGAAGATGAGATAAGGGAGGTTGCACAGCACTTCAAGCTTGATTTCTACCAGGTTGTAAGCGGGACCAATGTCAAGGCTACTGCAACCATAGGCATGGAGATAGAAGGCAAGATGTGCCAGGCGGCTGCATGCGGCGACGGCCCGGTGGATGCTTCCTTTAAGGCTATTGATTCAATAACCGGCCTGGGAACCCAGCTGGTGGATTACAATATTGAGGCTGTATCTGAAGGTAAGGATGCCATAGGTTCGGTAAGGATTGTGGTAAGCTCTAACGGTACCGAAGTGATGGGAAGCGGAATCAGTACCGATATCATAGAAGCCAGCATAAAGGCTTATGTGGATGCCATGAACAGGATAATGGAAACTTTATAGATAAAAGGAGATCAAATTGCGCCAAAACAATCCCCAGACTATTGCCCAGAAAATTCTGGCCGCACACTGCGGGAAGGATTATGTGAAGGAGGGAGAGATAGTAAATGCGGACCTTGATATTGTGCTGGGAAACGATATAACTATGCCCCTGGCCATAAAGGAATTTAAGAAAATAGGGGTAGACAGGGTCTTCGATCCCGAAAAAGTGGTTATAGTTCCTGACCATTTTACTCCCAATAAGGATATTAAGTCAGCCCAGCAGTGCAAGATGGTAAGGGAATTTGCCTCGGGTTTTAACATTTCAAACTATTTCGAGGTAGGAAAGGTGGGCATCGAGCATGCCCTTCTGCCCGAGCAGGGGCTGGTGGTTGCTGGCGACCTGATTGTAGGGGCAGATTCGCATACCTGTACTTACGGGGCGCTGGGAGCAGCTTCTACCGGTGTAGGGAGTACGGATGCAGCGGTAGCCATGGCTACCGGCAAGCTCTGGTTCAGAATCCCCTCTACCATAAAATTTATATATAAGAATAAGCTTAAGCCCTGGGTAACCGGTAAAGACCTCATACTCTACACCATAGGAATGATAGGGGTGGACGGAGCCCTTTACAGGTCTATGGAATTTGCCGGCCCCGTAATTAGCAAACTTTCCATGGATTCCAGGTTTACCATGTCCAATATGGCAATCGAGGCGGGCGGCAAGTTTGGGATAATGGAAGCAGATAAGGTAACCGAGGCATACCTTAAACAGAGGGCCCGCAGGCCGTATACCGTATACAGAAGCGACCCTGACGCTGCGTATGAGAAGGTTTACGAGATAGACTGCAGCCAGGTTGAGCTGCAGGTGTCCACACCACACCTGCCTTCAAACGCAAAGCCTGCATGCCAGCTTGAAGGCACCTGTATTGACCAGGTGGTTATTGGCTCCTGTACCAATGGGAGGATGGAGGACTTAAAAGTTGCTGCAGAGATAATGGAAGGCAAAAAGGTTAAGGATGGGCTGAGAGTTATAGTTATACCTGCAACCCAGAATATCTACCTGGAAGCCATGCAGAAGGGTTACCTGAGGATATTTGTGGAAGCAGGTTGCGTGGTAAGCACCCCTACCTGCGGTCCCTGCCTGGGCGGACATATGGGGATACTGGCGGAAGGGGAAAAAGCTTTATCTACTACCAACAGGAATTTTGTAGGCAGGATGGGCCACCCAAAAAGCGAGGTATATTTGTGCGGGCCTGCGGTGGCTGCTGCTTCTGCCGTAACCGGATGTATTTCAACCCCCGAGGAGGTGGCTTGATGATAATAAAAGACAGGGCCATAAAGTATGGCCATAATGTGGATACCGATGTGATAATTCCTGCCAGGTACCTTAACAGCAGTGATGAAGTTGAACTTGCCTCACACTGTTTTGAAGACCTGGATAAGGATTTCAAAAAGAAACTTGAACAGGGGAAAATTGTGGTGGCTGGAGCCAATTTTGGCTGCGGCTCATCCAGGGAGCACGCCCCTCTTGCAATAAAAGCCAGCGGAGTAAAGCTGATTATAGCTTCTTCTTTTGCCCGGATATTTTTTAGGAATGCCATCAATATCGGGCTGCCTGTGTTCCAGAGCAGGGAGGCCGCCCAGCAGATAATAGAAGGAGATGAGTTGGAGGTAGATCTAGGTGAGGGAACCATTAAAAATTTAACCCAGAACAGGGTCTATAAGGTTAATCCCCTGCCTGATTTTATACAGGGAGTAATTGAAAGCGGAGGCTATATTAATTTTATAAAAAGGCAGACGGCAGGCTAAATTACTTCAGGGGTAAGGCGCCAGGCCATGCACGGGGACCGTGTTTTATTAGGCCGGTGTATGGATTTGCTTTTGGGTAGGGTGGTTTTTGAGTCCTGACAGAGCAGGGCATAATTAAAGGACAACTGTTTATGGGAGAAAATTTATGAAAGAAAACAAGATATATGTATTTGATACAACCTTAAGGGATGGAAGCCAGAGTGCTGACATATCATTGTCCGTAAGGGATAAGCTTTTAATTATAGATAAGCTTAATTATATAGGCATCGATTATATAGAGGTTGGCTTTCCGGCCTCCAATCCCAAGGATGAAGAATTGTTCAGCCACCTGAAAAAAAGGAATTACGACTATTCCAAGATAGTTGCATTTGGGAGGACCCGTTACAAGAATTCGGTGGTAGGAAAGGATGAAAACCTTAAACTTCTGGTAGAATCAGAGGCTGACAGCGTATGCATATTCGGTAAGTCGTCTTCACTTCATGTTGAAAAAGTAATAGAGACCAGCCTGGAGAATAACCTGGATATGATTTATGAATCAATCCAGCACTTAAAGAAGTATTTTACGGAGATAATATTTGACGGGGAACATTTCTTTGACGGTTACAGGATAAACCCCGAGTATGCCGTAAAAACCCTGAAAGCAGCTGAAGAGGCGGGTGCAGATTTTATTGTATTATGTGATACCAATGGCGGTTTCCTGCCTGGAGATGCGCTGGAGGTTGTGGAAACAGTGTCAGGAAAGATAGAAACTCCTCTGGGTGTGCATTTCCATAATGACAGCGGGTGCGCGGTAGCCAATACCGTATATTCGGTAGGGAAGGTTGACAGGGTAAAAATGGTGCAGGGCACCATAAACGGTTATGGTGAGAGGTGCGGCAATGCCGACCTTTGCCAGATAATTCCAAACCTGGAAATAAAGCTGGGCAAGCAGTGCTTAAAAGAAGGAAACCTTAAGCATATCACCAACCTGGCAAGGTTCGTAAGCGAGGTGGCTAACCAGATAGCTGACGACCACCAGCCTTTTGTTGGGCAAAGCGCTTTTGCGCATAAGGGAGGGATGCATGCCAGCGGAGTGAGCAAATTATCCATGGCCTTTGAGCATGTTGAGCCAGAACTGGTAGGAAATACGCGCCAGATACTTATATCGGAACTTTCCGGCAAAAAGTCTATCATCCTTAAAGCAAAAGAATTTGGCATAAACCTGGAAAATGATCTGGAGAAGGTATCAGAGCTTCTAAACAGGATACAGAATATGGAGCATGAGGGCTATCAGTTTGAAGCAGCTGATGGTAGTTTTGAGCTTATGGTAAGGGATGTTGTGGGGGCAAAGAAGAAATTTTTCAATCTGGAGAGCTTCAGGGTGCTAAATGAGAAAACGGCTGACGGCAAGATGCTTTCGGAGGCCACGGTAAAGGTTTATATAGGGGGGAGCCGAATTATCGAGACTGCGGAAGGAAATGGCCCGGTAAACGCCCTGGATAAGGCTTTAAGGAAGGCTATAGTTAACTGCTATCCTGAAATTGAAAAAATCCAGCTTTTTGATTTCAAGGTGAGGGTATTAAATGAGAAGAAGGGAACCGCTGCGGTGGTCAGGGTGCTTATTGAATCCACAGATGGTGAAAAAAGCTGGGGTACCATAGGAGTAAGCCGGAATATCATAGAAGCCAGCTGGCAGGCCCTGGAAGACAGCATAGTCTACGGGCTAATGCATGTACAGAATTCAGAAAAAGAGAGCCTTTAGTTAATTTCCCGGATAGCTTCTGGATAGGTTTTCTTTACTATCCGGCTGCATGGTCAGAAACAATTCATGGGCGCAGATACTTTACCCCTATCTTCTAAGTTAAGAAGCCCCGCTGAAGTGGTGCTTGCAGAAATAAGTAAACGGTCTATAAAATATGTAGAGAGACGCACGAAAGAAAAAATTGTAAAGATCCCTCCCGACATTGTGGAGAATGCGGGTTTTGTAAGCATAAATTCTTCTGGAAGCAAAACATGGGAGGAGGCTTTAGTTGCTGCCTGGGCTTTTTAGGCTCTTATTCTGCATAGCCGGCATATTATTTGCCAGATATTAACCTTTTTCCAATAGTAGATAGTAGGAGGATTATGGTCTGATCTACTGCATATCTTTTAACCCGATATTTCCAATAAGCCAGTATCTAAAATTTAATTTTCTTTATTTTAAATATGTCCTATTATTAAGTAAAAAAGGAAAGAGAAGGATTTTCTTTTGATTTTACAATCGGCACGCATCTTCTGCTTCCAGGGGAGCAATACTGGAGTAGGCCATATATTAAGGTATATTTTCCACATGCAGGCTTTTGCCTGTAAGATGAAACGGGCATATTAAAATTATTTTTATAACAGCCATAATGACAAAAGGACCCAGGAACATATTTTTAATAACAGCTTCCATTCTGGTGATTTTAACTGTTTCCTGCACACCTCAATTTTTGCCAGAAGGCCAGCAATCCGATGATGCAGAAATTGGTCCAGAAAATCCTGAGCCGAACCAATTTATACTGGAGGAATTCAATTCAAAAATAAGTAGCTTGGTAGAGGAAATCATGCCCTCTGTGGTTAGCATACAGGTGGGCGTAGTTACAGAAAACATATTAGGCCAGGAAGAGCTCCAGCAGGGCATAGGGTCAGGATTGATAATAAATGAGCAAGGATATATCTTAACCAACAGCCATGTGGTATCTGAAGCGGAGGAATTGGTGGTTACATTAAATGACGGTACAGCAACAGAGGCCCAGTTGGTTGGGTACAACCGGGACACAGATGTCGGCGTTATAAGGATTGAACTGGAAGGCTTGAAAGCTGCAAAACTTGGCACTATAGAAGACCAGGAGGTAGGAGACCTTGTAATTGCAGTAGGCAGTCCTTTCGGGATCCAGCAAACAGCTACCTTGGGAATTATCAGCGGGAAAGAGAGGATAGTTCCGGTGTCTACGGACCAATTACCCATTGTGGATGCTCTTCAGACTGATGCTGCTATTAATCCTGGGAATAGCGGAGGACCGTTAATAAATATAAGGGGGGAAGTTATAGGGATTAACACCCTGGGAATTTCACCCTCCGGAGCCAGCGCGGGAATAGGTTTTGCCATACCTATTGATACGGCAATAAATATAGCTGAGCAGATTATTGAGTACGGGAGAGCGAGAATCCCTTATATGGGTATAGAATTAGGCCAGAATGACACAGGAATATCCGGGGTGTTGGTTACGGGTGTGATTGAAGGCTCTCCGGCGGCCAATGCTGGATTAAGGCAGGGAGATATAATTGTAGAATTTGACGGAAAAGAGATTAAAGCTCCCTTTGAAATACTTTCCCAGCTGCTTAGGAAAAATTGTGGCCAGGAAATTCATTTAAGGGTTTACCGGGATGGCGGCTACATTACCATCAGCCTGGAGCTTGAAGAATGTCCGGTCACCAGTTAGGCATTTATAATGAGCCCTGGACAAAAAGGCTGTTTAGCGCTGATGGTTTCTAAGAAAAAATCTCCCAAAAAAAGGGCTGATTACTACAATAGGAGTCAAAATTTGATTGATAATTACAGAGGTTTTGTATAAAATTAGCTGCGATATATTGTTGAATTCAATTATTAATAACTGTCTAGGAGGCTATCAGTGTTATTTATTAGGATACTGCCGTTCATCGGAGCCTTTGTTTCCCTGGTGCTGGCCATAATTTTCGCGTACCTGGTCAGCAAACACAGCAGGGGAGACAAAAGGATGATAGAAATTTCTAATGCCATATCTGAGGGAAGTAGGGCATACTTAAACCAGCAGCTCAAGGTCATATCCATATTCTTTGTAGTGTTAGCTGCTATATTCGGGGTGATGGTATGGTTCGGTTACTTAAGCTTTGCCTCCATACCTGCTTTTGCCACCGGTATGGGATTTAGCCTGCTTATAGGATATATGGGGATGTTGATTTCTACCGCTGCCAATTCCAGGGTAACCCATGCGGCCAAGGAAAGGGGGCTGGGGGCGGCAATGAATATAGCATTTACCGCTGCTTCTTCTTCCGGCCTGCTTTTGGCTACAGTAGCCCTTTTTCATACCGCCTTCTGGTTCAACCTCCTTTACTGGTGGTACGGCAGATCAGCCGCCGGCCAGGCAGAAGTTTTAAATGAAGTGGTGACCGTACTTATAACCTTTATAATCGGTGCCAGCTTTGCTGCATTTTTCATGAGGACAGGCGGAGGCATATTCACCAAGGCTGCAGATATGGGCGCAGATTATGTGGGCAAGGTGGAATCGGGGCTAAAGGAGGATGATTACCGAAACCCTGCCACCATAGCCGATAATGTGGGAGACAATGTAGGCGATGTGGGAGGAATGAAGGCGGATGCTTTCGAGTCCTGGGTGGGGGCTATTATAGCTTCCATGTTTTTGGGTTTCCTTGCCTTCAGGAATTCGCCCCTGATTCTGGAGAGCATAGTGCTGCCCATGATTTTAGCTACCGCAGGCGTTTTTGCCTCCATAATCGCTATCTTTATAATTAAAACCATAGTGGGGAGGTACAAGGAAAGCGCTACGGTTAACCTGCTTACCTCTACCACACTTTCGGGCCTTCTTATAACCGTGGTGGCTACGGTAATACTTGCTTTCTTTGCGGTTCGCTTTATTATGGGCACCGGCTACAATTTCCTTTTCTATACCTCCATAGGGGGCCTTGCCGCCGGATTCCTTATAGGCCTTTTTACCCTTATCTATACCGATGCCAAATACAGGGCCACCAGGAATATAGCAGAAAGCGCCAAATCAGGGCCGGCTACTCTGGTGGTAAGCGGAATCGCTTACGGAATGGAAAGTACCATTCTGCCTGCGCTAACCATCATAGTTATAATGCTTTTTAGCTTCTTTATATCCGGAGGGACCGAGAATTACCAGATGGGGCTCTACGGGGTGGCTATTGCTGCAGTAGCCATGCTCTCCACATCCCCGTTTGTTATAGCCATTGATGTTTACGGGCCTATTGCGGATAATGCGGGAGGCATATCGGAGATGGCTGAACTGCCACCCCAGGTAAGAAAGACCACCGACAAGCTTGATGCGGTAGGAAATACCACCGCGGCCATCGGAAAGGGGCTGCTTATCGGAAGTGCGGCCATAACCGCACTGGTACTGGGCCAGGCATATTTTTCCAAGATAGAGATGTTTGATGTAGTGGTGGTGCTTGATTTTATGAAAGACCCCAGGATACTTGCTGGCCTTTTTGTAGGGGTAATCCTTCCCTTCCTTTTTACCTCCCTTCTTCTGGGAGCAGTAGGAAGGGCAGCCAACAAGGTGGTGGTTGAAGCCAGAAGCCAGATAAAAGACATAATGGCAGGAAAGGGCAAGGGAGACCCCAAAGCGTTTATTACCATTGTAACCAGGGCTGCCCAGAGGGGAATTATTGTGCCGGGCATACTGATTTTTACCATACCGGTGATAGTGGGAATACTGCTGGGCCCGGGCGGAGTGGTAGCCCTTATAATAGGTACACTGCTTTCAGGCTTCGGCCAGGCGATATTTATGACCAATGCCGGCGGGGCCATGGATAATGCCAAGAAAAAGATTGAAGAGGAAGGCAAAAGCGGCACACCTGAACATGCAGCATCAGTAATCGGGGATACGGTTGGAGACCCCTTAAAGGATACCGCCGGGCCTTCCATGAATATACTGATAAAGCTAATAGGTGTGGTTTCCATTGAAACCGCAATACTGGTAATAGACCTATCTGGAAGGCTGTTTCATTTCTAGAGTATCAGGTAAAGCGCATACCTGTTTAAGGCATGCGCTTTACCTTTTTAAGACCAACCTTGAATGGGCAGCAAACTCAATAAAATAAGCCTCATAGTAATTAAAAAACTGCTGTGGTACTATAAAAATCCATAGCCAGGCTTAGAGGCATAAAACGGAAAGGGTATTGTTTTGTTATCCAGGCATAAGGAAATAATACTGGAGATATTAAGGACGGCAGGGCCGGTAATAATAGCGGTAACTATTCTTCAATTCACACTCATAAAGATGCCTGCCATAGAATTTTTGAGGTTTTTATTCGGAGCATTCTTGGTTGTGGGGGGTTTCTTTTTATTTATGAGGGGAATAAAGATAGGGCTTATTCCCATCGGGGAGATGATAGGCGCGGAGACTCCCAAGAAAGGGTCAGCCATACTGGTTTTGGTTATAGCATTTGTAATGGGGTTTTCGGTAACCGTGGCTGAACCGGACGTGCGTGTCCTATCCCAGCAGGTGGATATTGTTTCAGGAGGCACCATAACCAGGTACATGCTGGTACCGGTGATTGCAGCAGGGGTTGGATTGTTTGTTCTTCTGGCCATGTTCAGGATTATTAAGGGCGTACCCATAGCTTACCTTCTTTTTGGGGGTTATCTGGTGGTTTTCATTATATCATTTTTTACTCCGGCTTCTTTTCTGCCTGTTTCCTTTGATGCGGGAGGGGTAACCACCGGCCCGGTTACTGTCCCCTTCATCATATCCCTGGGTTTGGGCACTGCCTCAGTACTGGGCGGAAATTCCAGCATAGCTGATGGGTTTGGGTTAATCGGGCTGGCTTCCATAGGGCCGGTAATATCAGTGATGCTTCTGGGAGTGGTATACGGATGAAAGATTTTTTTGCCCTCCGCAGCCTCCTGGATATAATCATAGAGGTAGCCATAGCGCTGATACCGCTTATGGTAATCTTTTTGATATACCAGATTTTCTTTTTAAAACTGCCTAGGACGGAAGCAAAAAATATAATGAAGGGAATGTTTCTAACCTTTGTTGGCCTGGTTATGTTTCTCTACGGTGTGCATATAGGTTTTCTTCCCACCGGAAATACGATAGGGGAAGTACTGGGAAGCTTAAACCACAGGTGGATTCTCATTCCCATAGGTTTTATACTGGGATTTACGGTAACCATTGCTGAACCAGCGGTAAGGGTACTCTGCCAGGAAGTGGAAAATGCTTCCAGCGGGTACATTCAGGAAAAGACCATGCTGTTTACCATTTCCCTGGGGGTTGCCGCATCCATTGCCCTGGCCATGGCCAGAACCCTTTGGGGTATCCACCTGGCCTATTTCATACTGCCGGGATATGTGGTGGCTTTAGCCCTGGCTAAAATTATAAGCCCCACCTTTACCGCTATTGCTTTTGACTCGGGAGGAGTGGCAACCGGGCCCATGACGGTAACCTTTATAATGGCTATTTCGGTGGGGGCTGCTAATATAATGGAGGGAAGGGATGCTATAACTGACGGATTCGGACTTATTTCCCTGGTAGCCCTGGCCCCCATCCTTTCGGTGGTTATACTGGGGCTGCTTTACAGGATCAATGAAAGGAAACAGGAGTAGGAGGTTTATATAAATGATATGTTATGAAGACCATGATCTGATTGTTACCATTGTAAAAAGGGGTTTTTCTGAAACCATACTGGCCGCTTCCAAGGAAGCGGGAGCAGAGGGGGGAACTGTAATTCCGGCAAGGGGCTCCGGCATACATGAAAAATCCAAACTTATGGGGATACCTATTGAGCCGGAAAAGGAGATACTGCTGACTGTGGTAAACTGTGAAATTACAAAAAAGGTTCTGGATGCCATCCTTGAGGCAGGAAACCTGAACAAGCCCGGAGAGGGTATCGTCTTTGTTCTGGATATAAAATACGTGGCAGGCATATGCCATCTGGTAGAAGAGGGCGCAGAAAAGGAAAAATAGATCCGCTGGCACAGCTTAAGGTTCTGGAAGCATTTATTATACGCCCAGGTAATGATTGGGGTATTTCTGGTGATACCTTGAAGGATGCAGAAATTTTCTCCATCTTATTTTTACCAGGTGCGATAATACCTTCATAAGCTGGCATACCTTACTGCCTTTTCCCTCTGCTATGATATTCATCCCTTCTATCCTTCTGTCAAACATGTTTACAAACGAAGATGTATTATGCAGTCTAGAGTCTACCGGTTTTTGGAATTTATCCAGAAGCCGGATCCTGTCCAGGCTTTTAGATCCCTCATATATTTCTTCCCAAACGCATCTTTTGGTACGGTCAACCTCGCACGTGCCCTTACTTGAACCCCCGCAGATGCCGTTCCTTAACTTTTTAGGGCACCTCATGGGGCAGACGAAACCGGTAGTGCTTAGGATGCATTGCCCGCATGAACGGCAGTCAAACCATATCCTTTTTAGGAAATCTTCCAGAAAGAAGATCCTGTAAACATATTTAAGGTGAAGAAACCTCCTGGGCCTGGGTGCAGTATCTATTTAGACCGCCTCCTCATCTTCTTTGGGAACATATTCCATAGCCCATGCCTTATTTGCTATCTCCTTATATTTTTCACCGTACTCATCCAGGGATTTTGCAAGGCTGGTTACCATAGTCTCTGCACCTTCATGGGTCGTGTATGCCCCTGTCTGGGCAACTGCCTCCCTGAGAACATGGGGATTGTCGATTATGCAGCAGGGCCTAAGGTGGTTGTCGGACTGCATCTGCCTTTTCCTGAATTCTTTGAAGAAATCTGAAGTGATCACTTCGGTTAAGCTTTTGTTTTTTATGTTATCTGCGGCAAAGTGGATGAATACGCATGGCTCCACGTCACCGTTAACATTGATATGGAAATAGTTCTTTCCCCCAGCCATGCATCCGTGGACCAGGGGTCCGTCATTCCAGAAATCAATGGGGATGAGGTTTTTGGTTTTTCTCAGTTCCAGCACCCTTCTTCTCCTGTAATCCCTCTGCTCCGGGGTGGGCATAAGATCAAGGTCAGGGTCTTTACCGGTAGGAATATAGTTAAAGTACCAACCCAGAAAACAACCTTTCTCTACAAAGAAATCAATAAACTCATCACTTACTATTAATTCATTGTTGTTCCTGACTGCAGTAACTGAATATCCGAAAAGCACCCCATTTTCCTTAAGCAGGTCCATAGCTTCCATTATTTTATCCCAGCTTCCTTTACCTCTCCTGGCTTCGGTTTCTTCCCTCAGCCCTTCCACGCTTATGCACAGGATGGCATTGCCCAGTTCAGAAAGCCTTTCTGCTGCTTCTTGGTCGATAAGCTGCCCATTGGTGTATATCTGGAAAAAACAGTCGTTATGGGTCTCCAGGAAGTCGTAAATATGTTCCCAGGCGAAAGGCTCCCCGCCGGTTATTACAAAGAAGTAGATGCCGATATCATTGGCCTCATCTATTATCCGGTTGCATACATCATAGGGCAGGACATCTTTTTTGGGGTACTTCCAGGCATAGCAGCCAAAACATTTCAGGTTACATGCCATGGTGGGGCTTATCACCAGGTGGTTGGGGGGATTGATGCCGTATTTTTCGGCGAAGGCATGCCTTTTGGGCTGGCCCTGGATCATGGCATTGTTGATAAGGTTCATAACCACTTTCTCCCTGACACTAGGGGGAGCATTCAGGACTGCATTCTTTAAGCTTACCAGCAGGTTTTCCAAAAAATCCATTTCATTTTTTTTCTTTGGCTTGTAAATCCTGCCTTTAACCAGGGAAAGCCACCTCTCATCAGATATATGGGGAAGTACCTTCAATGCCCCCTTGATGGCCGTCTTGGTTGTATAGAGCCTCATTTTTTCCTTTAAGGTCATGGTCCTCTCCTCCTGTGTAAAGGATGACAATATTTCCTAATCCGTATGTTTACAAATCAACCTGAAAAAATCTTAGCATTTATATATTACTAATTCAATTAATATAATCATATTAATAAGATTAGTAGTAAAAATAAAGGGGTTGTTATTTATCTCTAAAAATGATTGTTCTTTTACATTAGGAACTAAATAAATGTAATCATCAACTATTAAAAAATATATTCTTTGCTCTGGATATTTCTTTTGTTATGGAAGGTCTGCTACTTCCCATAAATTCTTTGAGAGAAATGGAAAACAATTTTTTCAAAAGGTATTCCTATTTTTGTTTTAACCATCCATTTTTTCAGGGCCCATTCAAATTTCATGCGATTACCGTACATCTAATACTTGTTTACACAGTCAAGTATTTTTAAATTTTATACAACTAGACTCATAAACTTAGAAACAAAACAAATTTAAAAATTTTTTATAACTCCCATATAGCTATCACTCCCATAGTCAAAGGACTTCTTAAATTTATTTACTACATTATTGCCTACTTGAGGAGTCCATTGATTTTTGAATAAATAATTTCATAGTTTGTATTGACTTTCAAAATTCAAACTTATAAAATAAGTTTATTAAAATAAACTTATGTAAATTATTATTTAGCTAGAAAGTAGTTTATAACCATGTTACCAGACTGGATCAATAAAAGATATGACATCTTGTGGCAATCATTTCAATCATCTCCCTTCCCTCTTGGGGAAGCAGCTAACAAACTTAACCAAGGAATAAATGGTATAAAAGATACAAAAAACGAAGTTGTGGTAATTTTATCTGAGCTCAGAAAAGCAGGAATGCTTGAAGTTGAGTTTGATCCAGATGATGCCAGAAAAAGAATTTATAAACTAAAAAGCAAGAAAGATATGATTTCTAATACTCTGTCACTTGATAAGAAAAAATTAACCAGGGGAGAGCTGGAACGAATATTAAAATCTGCAGCAGATCTTATAAGAACAAGAGTTGATTACACCTTTATATTAGTGCTTCTTTTCTATAAGAGAATGAGCGATAAATGGGAAAAAGAATTTAAAACTGCATATGATGAAGCTATTGCTGATGGTCTTAGTAAAGAAGAAGCTAGAAAAGAAGCAAGAAATTCTGCTTATCATGACTATAATATTCCCGAAGAGTTTTTATGGGATAATTTAAGAAAAAAAGATCCTGCAAGAATTCCAGAAAATTTTTCTGCTGCAATGAAAGCTATTGCTGATACAAATTCAGATTTAAAAATTGTATTTGAAAATATAGATTTTGTTCAATTTACAACAAGTAAAGAAAATGCCGAGATCCTAAGACAACTGATTGAACTTTTCAGTGAAAAGTCACTCCATAATGTTTCTCCAGATATTCTTGGTGATGCTTATGAATGGATATTAAGATATTTTGCCCCCCAGAAAGCTAAGGAAGGAGAGGTATATACAGCAAGAGAAGTTATAAAACTGATTGTTGAAATGCTTGATCCAAAACCAGGGCAGAGTGTTTATGACCCTGCCTGTGGTTCGGGAGGGATGCTTATAAGTTCATACAGGTACTTAAAAGATAACTTGGGGAAGGATTCTGCAAATAAGCTTTTTCTATATGGGCAGGAAGCAAACCATAAAACAATGGCCCTAGCTAAAATGAATTTAAACATTCATGACATAAGAAATGCAAAAATTGCTTATGGAGATACATTAAATTCTCCCAAATTTATAAATGATTCAGGTGAAATAGAAACGTTTGATATTGTTATAGCAAATCCCCCATGGAATCAGGATGGATACGATGAAGAAGTTCTGAGAAAAGGAGAATTCTGGTCTAAGCGGTTTAGTTTTGGTTTCTCTCCCAGACAATCTGCAGACTGGGCATGGATACAGCATATGCTAGCATCAGCAGAGGAAGAAATGGGGAAAGTCGGAGTAGTAATAGATAATGGGTGCCTGTTTAGAATGGGCAAAGAAAAAGTAATAAGATCAAAGATGGTTGAAAATGATTTAATAGAAACAATTATTCTTCTGCCAGAAAAGCTTTTTTATAATACAGGAGCTCCAGGAGCCATAATTGTTTTAAACAAAAATAAACCTGAATTTAAAAAGGGTATGGTTCAATTTATAAATGCCAGCGAAGAATATGAGAGCCACCCAGAAGTAAGAAAGCTTAACTGTCTGGGAGAGAAAAATATAGATAAAATAGTAAAAGCATATAAGAATAATGGGGAATTAAAAGGATTTTCCCAGCTTATAGAAAAAGAGAAGATAAAAGAAAATGACTATAATCTCAATGTGACTCTATATGTCTATCCAGAAGAAGAAGTTGAAGAAATAGATATAGCTAGTGAGTGGAAAGATATAAAAAATATAAATCAAAATTTATCGGAGAATGAAAAAAAGATTGCAAATTATCTTAATGAACTGGGGATAGACGATGTTTAAGCCCAATTTTAAGTACACAAATAAAATAGTTAAAAATTTAACACTAATAGCAGAAAATAAAACTATAATAATGAACTCCCCTTTGATTCCAAAATGGGAAGTTAAATTGAGAAGAGAAGCTTTAATCAGAAGTGCTCATTCATCTACCGCTATTGAGGGGAATCCTCTTTCTTTTGAGGAAGTAAGTGATCTGGCAAATGGTAGAGATATAATGGTCAGGAGAAAAGACAAACAAGAAGTTTTAAATTACATTGAAGCGTTGGAAATAATACCCGATCTTGTAAAGAAGGAGTTCTTAACAGAAAAAGATTTTCTTAAGATTCATAAAATAGTAACAAATGAAACATTGGAAAGTCCCGAGTACGAAGGTTCACTTCGGAATTGTGAAGTTGTTGTAGGAAACAGAATTACAGGTGAAGTAGTATTTAGACCACCTTCTTTTAATGAAGTTCCACTATTGTTGAATAATTTCTTAAACTGGTGCAATTCAGATAAAACTTTGGAAATTGATCCAGTTTTACATGGGGGAATTACACACTATGAGATTGTAAGGATTCACCCTTTTGTAGATGGAAATGGTAGAACAGCTAGAATTATGGCGACCCTTGTTTTATATAAAAGGGGATTTGATACCAAAAGATTTTTTGCTTTAGATGATTACTATGATAGTAATAGGGCAAGTTATTATAAGGCACTTGAGAGTGTTGATAAAAAAAGCATTGATCTTACAGCATGGCTGGAATACTTTACTGAAGGGGTAGCAGTAAGCATTAAAGCAATAACAGATAGAGTAATAGGACTCAGTAAAGATATTAAATATTTAAAGGAAAAAGGACAAATAGCCCTTACAGAGAGACAAATGAATATTGTAGAATTTATACTAAAAAATGATAAAGCAACATCTACAGATATTGCTGGTATGTTCGGAGTATCACGGCAGGCTGCATTAAAAGAAATGAATAAGTTGGTAAATTTAGGAGTTGTAGAATTAAAAGGAAAGAAAAAGGGGGCACATTATATTTTAGTTTAGATTATTGGTTGTCAAAAAAGTTGTCAATAAGTTGTCAAAAGGTTGTTTGCGAAATATAAATAGATATTAAAGAGTTTAAAATAGAATAGGTGGTAACTATAAATTTAGATAATAATTATCAGTACTAATTATTAGACTAAAAAGCAAAAAACTATAGAAAAGAAGAGGTTAAATTTTAATTTTTAATGTAAGCCATAAATATGAGTGACGAATTTAAAAAAAAACAGAATAATTATATACCAGAAAAATGGAGGATAATTACCTTAGGAAATGATAATTATGTAAATTTAATTATGGGACAATCTCCCCCATCTTTAACATATAATAAGAAAGGTGTTGGATTACCTTTTCTACAAGGTAAATCTGAATTTAAAGAAATATACCCAGATCCTGTTTACTGGTGCTCCAGCCCTATAAAAATTGCAGAAAAAAATGATTTATTATTGTCTGTTAGAGCTCCAGTAGGAGATATAAACATTGCTTTACATAAAAGCTGCATTGGCAGGGGCTTAGCAGCAATAAGAGTGAAAGATAAAAAAGTAAGGTTCTTGTTTCTTTTTTACTATCTTAAATATTCAAAGAAATTATTAGATTCCATATCTAGAGGTTCTACGTTTAAAGCTATAACAAAGAAAGAATTAGAAAATTTCAAAATAATAATTCCTCCTCTTCCTGAACAGAATAAAATAGCAGAAATACTATCATCTGTTGATAAAACTATTGAAGAAGTAGATAGATACATAACTAAGGCTAATCAATTAAAAAAAGGCTTGATGAAGAAGCTTCTAACTGAGGGAATTGGACATAAAGAATATAAAGAAACAGAAATAGGTAGGCTTCCAGAAGAATGGAAATTAGTTAAATTAGGAGACGAATCTATAATAGAAATCAGAGGTAATAGGAGAATTAATGGTTTTGATAAGGTTGCTTTTATTCCTATGGAAAAAATACCAGATTCTAATATATTCACTACTTTTGAAATTCGTCCAATTAATAATGTTAAGAGCTTCACTTACTGTGAGAGTGGCGACATCCTTTTAGCTAAAATTACTCCATCTTTAGAAAATGAAAAACAAGGTATTGTTCCAGATAAGATCTCTAATGGTTTTGCTTTAGCTACGACTGAGGTTTTTCCAATTTTCTGTAAGAATATTAATAAATTTTTTTTATTTTATGTACTAAAATATCCAAAATTTAGAAGTAAAATAATAACATCAATGACTGGTACAACTGGTAGACAAAGAGCAACAAAAGTAAGTCTTAAAAATCTTTTGATTCCTCTTCCACCTTTACCAGAACAGAAAAAAATTGCAGAAATACTCTTTACTGTAGATGAAAGAATTCAGCTCCTAAAAGAAAAAAAGAACAAATTGAAGAGAGTAAAAAATGGTCTACTGAATGATTTACTAACCGGCAGAAGAAGAGTAAAAGTGGAGTCATAGTATGGCCTTTACTGAAAA
>JBNJCW010000002.1:0-72128 GCA_051744345.1 Actinomycetota bacterium | reverse complement strand
CGGGTGGTAGAAAGCTTGGTCTGGGGCTCAATCACCCTGGCAACTACCATGGCTTCTATAAGATCCCTTTGCCTGCTGGGGTTGGGGTGTATAATTTTTTCTAGCCCCAGGTCTTTTAGGCATCCCCTTACTGCCTCCACATGACCACAGGAGCGGGAGCGGGTGATCTCTATGCCATCACTGGCGGGGATAAAAATATCCCCTTTTAGGCTTTTTTTGATAATCTCTATAGTATCAAGTGGCAGAAGGGAGATATTTGCAAGAGTTTTTTGTTTCACCTTTTTAGCCTCTCTATAACTTCTTCTAAGAAGATAGGAGTGATAGGTCTTACCCTTGTATTCCCGCTTTATATCTGCTAAATAGAGGCCTTTGCTTTTTCTTTCCATAAATAAATATTAGCAGATTATGGATTAGAATGCAAGCAATATCTTTATTATTTCTGTCTACCTATTTTATTAAAAATCGCTACAAAGCCAGTGTTCATGCGGGTTTTGCCCAAATTTGGTCAGGAACTTCGGTATAAAAAAGCTGAAATTGCCTGAAATTTTTAGCTGCAAACTAATATTTAGAAGAAGATTTATAAACCTGCCGATACCGCAAAATGCCCCATTTTAATATTGTTTTGGGTTTAAAATCTAAAAAAGGACATTAATTGCTGGACAGGATTGATGTTTATGTTTTAAATTAAATTATTGGTATATTAATTTAAAAGGCAGCAGTTATGAATTTTAACTAATGAGGGAAAAGAGACAAAATGGAAAAAACAAAAGAATTCCTAAATATGCTTTTTGACCACGCCCCTGTTGGTTATTATATAAACGATTTAAGGGGCAATTTCATAGATGGCAATATTGCTACCGAAAAAATAACAGGATACAGGAAAGAAGATTTAGTAGGAAAAAACTTTTTAAAGCTAAACCTGCTTCATAAAAAAGATATCCCTAAAGCTGTCAAAATGCTTGCCAGAAACCTTATAAGAAAGCCCACTGGACCTGATGAATTTACGCTTATTAGAGAAGACGGCAGTAGGATAATCGTAGAAATTAGCACCCATCCCGTCAAAGTGGATAATAGTATTTTTGTACTGGGTGTTGCCAGGGATATAACCGAGATAAAAAAAGACCAGCAGCAAATAGCCCAGTCAGAGGAAAAGTTCAGGACAATATTTAGCAGTGCAAATGACTGCATCATTATACATGATTTTGAAGGCAGGATTCTTGAAATAAATGATAAGGCGTGCAATCGTCTTGACTACAAGAGGGAAGAAATTTTAAATCGGAAAATATCTGGTCCGGAAACTCTTGAATATGTAAAAAAGTTCAATGAACTAAAGGATAAGCTGATCAAAAAGAAAAACCTTGTATTTGAGTCAGTCCTTACATTAAAAAACGGTCAGAAAGCCCCGGTTGAGATCAGCAGCAAGATTATTAATTACGATGGCAAAGAAGCAGTTTTAAGCATTTCAAGGGATATTACCGAGAGGAAGAAAATCGAAGAACTTATGAGGGAGCTTGCATATAAGGATTCTGTTACCGATTTGCCAAACCGGCTGCTTTTTGAAGAGCAGTTCAATCTTATAAAAGAACAGTCCTTAAGGGGTAAAAAGAAGTTTGCACTTATGATGACTGATCTCGATAATTTCAAGGAAGTTAATGATACCCTTGGCCATGATGTAGGGGACAAGCTGTTAAAAAATGCAGCAAAACGCTTTAAAGATATTCTCAGGAAACAGGACGTGGTTGCGAGGATAGGCGGTGATGAGTTCTTAATACTTATACCGGATATAAAGGGCAGGAGTGATGCAGAAAAGGTGGCAGATAAAGTTGTAGATGGTTTTAGAAAAAGGTTTGTTGTAGCCAACCATAATATAAACATTACTCTCAGTATGGGGATTTCAATCTTTCCCGATCACAGCAGGAATTATATTGCATTAGTAAAAAAAGCTGATACTGCAATGTATGCCGTAAAAAATAGCGGGAGAAACAATTATAAGCTTTCCGGTAAATAATAAAAACCCAAAATTTAGCTGGAACAGGCTTCTATAGTAAACATTCATTAATTAATGATATCCGGTAATTACCTTTACCGGCCAGTTATTTTCTGCTTCAGATCTGCCGTCACTCCATATAAATATTGCCGCAGCCATTGCTGCTATACTTATTTTTCAACCGTTTCCTCCTCGTTTTACTAACTAACCTGTAGGAATTTTTATTAAAATACAAAATTAGAACTAAAATTTTGGATAGAGGGATAGCATTTTCATTTAATAATAGATTGCAGTAGGCTAAAATAGGTTGTGTTATATTTCATAATAAAATAAAAAGGGATTTTAAAATTATGAGTAAAGCGATAAAAATATCAGAAGAAATTGCACAGGAAGCAAAACTAATGGCAAAATTAGCCGGAGGTCTATGGCAGGACAAGTTGAGTACTGGGCATTTATTGGTAAAATTGCAGAAGACAATCCAGACTTATCTTATTCAGTAATCAAAGAGATTCTGCTAGGCAGAGAACAGCTCAGAGAAGGCTTGGGAACAGAGTATGTTTTTGGAGAAGGTGATTAGAGATTAAAATAATCCAATCACCTTTATTTTTAAAACAGAAAAAAAGTTATATAAAAAACAATTAAGAGTTCTGGACCAAGAAATAAAAAGAATTATCATTAACCCTAAAATAGGACAAGAGAAAAAATGAGCTCTAAAAGGTGTTAGGGTGTACAAGTTTAAAATCCAAACCCAGCTGTTTTTACCGGCTTATGAGATAGAAAATGACGTTCTAAAACTTATAATGGCCGGGAGCCTCAAAATTATTATAGGGACCTTTCTAAATAATATAATTAGTTTGGTTGCTAGCATTCTTTATGGCTGGGGACTGCGGATAGAGTTAGAACTGATTTAATTGGTCTAGAAGAGAGTATCTTTATACCTGAATTGAGTTATTTATAATATCTTGAATATACTTTTTCTTAATTCACCTTAAATAGTAAGATCTCAAACCAAATTTTAAAAAATTAAATTTGAAAAAATTTTTTCATCTATTATATATTTATTTTTTATTTCTGATTCATAAAAAAATTTTTTTAATCTTGAAAATATTTCATTATTTGTTATACTTTCACCGTATGGTGAAAAACATTAAAAGAGTGAAAGATGCTTACTGAAAAAGAACTAATATATCAAATAAAAAATAGAGTACTGGTAATTTTAAATAATATCAAATTTATAAAGGTCATTAAAACCCAAGAAAAAGTATCTTTTAAGACCTTAGGTCAAATTGATTTGCTTATTGAAGTCCAAACAAAGATCAATAAAAAGTATTCATTAATTTTTGAAATAAAAACTAATGGCCAACCGAGGTTCGCAAGAATGGCTGTAGGCAAACTAAAGGAAATTGTATCTCAAAATAAAAAATATTATGGTGTATTTGCTTCTAGTTATATATCAAGAGAAACTATGAAAATATGCCTGAATAATAATATGGGTTCTATAGATATCGGAGGAAATTGTTTTTTTAATTTTGACAATGTATATGTAAATATAGAAGGAAAACCTAATCCATTTCCAAGTAAAAATCCATTAAAAACACTTTTTTATCCGAAATCAAGTAGAGTTATACGTGTATTACTAAGCAATCCTAAGAAGGCCTGGTTTATTAAAGATCTTTCGGAGGAAGCAGGTGTAAGTATTGGTCAAACTTTTAAAGTTAAAGAAAAACTGTTAGAAGAAGAATATATTAAAGAATCACAGGAATATGAGTTAAAAAAATTTATACTCCAAAAACCTGAAGCTCTATTAAATGATTGGATAAAAAATTATAGTTATAAGAAAAATATTATAAAGAATTATTATTCTCTGGATAATGTAAAAACAATTGAAGATAAAATTGTAGATTATTGTAAATTAAAAAATATAAAATATGCTTTCACGCTCACTTCTGGAGCATCATTTGTTGCACCCTTCTTAAGATATAATAAAGTATTTTTCTACACTAATGGTAATATTGAAAAAATAGTTAAGGATTTAAATTTTAAGGAAGTTTCCACTGGTGCGAACATCTCTATTCTTAAACCTTACGATGAAGGAATTTTCTATAAACTACAACAAATAAACAAAGCAGTAATTGTGTCAAATATCCAATTATATTTGGATTTAAAAAGCTTTAAAGAAAGAGGAGAGGAAGCAGCCGAATTCCTATATGAACAAAGGATAGTGAAAAATTGGTAACCACATCAAATTACGGAAAAGAGGAAGTTAAAATAAGCTTGTCAGTTCTTGTGGAACTTATGACAGTGCTTGGTAATTATAGGAATAATATTGTATTAATTGGTGGGTGGGTACCATATTTTATATTAGATTCCAATGACATGCCCCACGTTGGAAGCATAGACATAGATTTAGCTCTTAATTTTAAAGAAATTACTGATGAATCATATAAAACAATACTTGATTTATTAAATCAAAGAGGATATAGGCAGGGTAGTCAGCCCAATATTTTTCTTAGAGAAATACAAATTAAAAATGGAAATTCTTTTGTTGTTCAAGTAGATCTACTTTCAGGTGAATACGGAGGCACTACTAAATCTCATAGAATGCAAAGGGTTCAAAATATTAAAGCAAGGAAAGTAAGGGGTTGCGATCTAGCCTTTGAATATAATATTTTACTTTCTGTGCATAGTGTAATGCCTGACGGAGCAAAGAACTCAGTTGATATTAAAATTGCTTCTGTAATACCTTTTCTTGTTATGAAAGGTATGGCAATTTGGGAAAGAAAAAAAGAAAAAGATGCATATGATATTTATTATACTGTCTCCAATTATCCTGGAGGTATTAATAATTTAATAGATGTTTTTAAACCTGTTGTTGATAATAAATTAGTTCAAGAAGGGTTAGGGAAAATTTACTCAAAATTTAGTAGTATTGATTCTATTGGCCCAACATGGCTTATACAGTTTCTAAATATAGAAGATCGTGAAGAAGTGGATAGATTAAAAAGGGATTCTTTTGAAAGAATTATTGCAATTATGCAAAAACTTGGTATTAAAGAGTTCTTTGAATAATGGCTGGGGACTGTGGACAGAGTTAGAGCTGCAATATTTAATTTGAATAAGAATATTCTTATACCTGAATTAAAATACATATATTAATTACTCTGTCCACCAACATTAATTTAGTTAAAATCCCTATTTAGAGGCTAAGCGATTTATTTATATTAAATATCTTTCCTTTTAGATAAAAACCCTAAAATAATGCTTATAATACCTATTGCTATTAAAGCTATGGATAACCAAAGACCCAGAGTCATAGCAGGAAAAAGTGTAAGAATCCCAAGGACAGCTATAATTGCCCCGACAATAATTAATATAACTTTGCTCATAATATTCCTTTCATTTTATATTTATAAACTCATAAAACCTATTACTATAACCACAATCCCAAGAACCAGTTCCACTGCTGCGTGCCACTGGGGCATCCTAAATAATACTTTAGACCATTTTAGTTTAGGTAAAACCCCTAAGCCCAAAAATCCCAATATAAGCAATATAAAGCCTACAATAATTAATATTATACTCATTTTATCCCTCTTTTTTATTTGGTTTTAAAACCTTAACGTTTTCCTATACCTGCTATTAACACAAGGCCACCTACCACTATTTCCAGTATAGCGCGCCACAATGGCACATTAGCCCAGCCGAATTGTGGGAAAAGACCTAAAATTCCCACTGCCAGCAAGATAATTGCTGCAATTATTAATATTATTCTCATGATTTCCCCCTTTATCACTTTTTATGTATTTACCAAAGTGCATAGAATAAGACGCATATAAAACTAGGATGTTTCAACTCATAGATATAATATGTTTTAAAAGACAACCTTGACAAATATATCTGAGATGGCTGGGGATGGAGGGTTAGGACCATAAATAAAATAAAATAAAAATAATATTACTTAAAGTATTTATGCTGGTCTTGAGATAGCTTCCCAAAAGTTCCGGACCATATTTAAATCTTTTATTATAAATAACCTGCTTTCTCATAACCCAAGGGTTTACTCCGGCAGAAAATCAAGAAGTTTGCCTATATCCTGTTCATCTCCGGTGGTAAGGGTGGTAACCATTACCGCGCGGCCGAATTTCCTGGCCTGCCTGTAAGCAGAAAATACAGCATTATATAGCTTTTTTTCTTCATTTCCCCAGGCAATGGTGCTTAAGGGGGTAACCTTGTAGTTTATGCCTTCCTTATCCAGGGTGGCCCAGAATGCATTTAAGGCTTCCTCTATATCCTTTTGTCCTACCGGGTAAAGGCTTACTTGTAATGCTATCATCTTCTGGCTCCTTAAAGCAGTTTTATTATCTCTTCTTTTAATTTGTTGAATTTAACCGATGTCAGCATTTCCATATTTCGGGGTCTCTTTATGTCAATATCGAATACCTTTCTTACCACAGCAGGCCTTTTTGAAAGAAGGTAGATTTTGTCAGAAAGAAATATGGCCTCATCTATATCATGAGTTATAAAAAGGATTGATGCACCGAGCTTATCGAATAGTTCCAGAAGCCAGTCCTGCATTTGCCTACGAGTGATGGCATCTAGATTACCAAAGGGCTCATCCAGAAGCATTATATCCTGGGCAAAGAGATAGGTACGGAGCAGGGCTGCTCGCTGTCTCATCCCCCCTGAAAGCTGGGAAGGATAATTATTTTCAAACCCTTCAAGTCCAAAATCAGGGATGTATGTCTTTGCCTTCTTATGAGCATTTTCCTTTCTCTCCCCCTTTACATAAAGGGGGAGACAGACATTATCCAATATATTATTCCAGGGTAAAAGGAGGTCTTTCTGATGCATGTAGCTCACTCTTCCGGTCCTGCCATTATATTCTTCTCCCTCTATTATTATCTTCCCCTGGTCAGGCACCTCAAGTCCTGAAATAATATTGAAAAGAGTACTCTTGCCACATCCGCTTGGTCCGAGCACTGATACAAACTGATGTCTGTAAAGTTCAAGGTATATATTTTCCAGTGTATGCAGTCCCGGATAGGTTTTTCTTACATCTATTACTTCTAATACCTTATTATTTTCTATATTCATTATTGCCCAGGTAGAAACTCATTAGTATAAGCCTCTTCGACTTTAAGAGGGCTTGCAATAAGACCTTTTTCAAACATCCAGCCACTATAGCCTTCCCATATTTCTTTTTTCATATATCCCCATCCTTCATCGTGGCTGATGTAGTTTTTAGAAAGATATTGCTGACTGGCACTTAACATATCCTTTTTAAGCTCGCTATTATCCTTCAGAAATATATCAGCAGCGGCAATCGGGTCTTGGATTGAAAACTGGTAACCTTTTTCGGTTGCTTCTAAAAATCTTCTAACCAGTTCAGGTTCATTTTTTATAGTAGTTTCTGAAGCTATTATAACAGGGGTATAGAAATCAAGTACCGGATCAAGGTCCTGAAGCAGCATGAATTCCAGTGGGAATCCTATAAGTTCAGCTCTTATCCCATCCCAGCCGTAATATATCCAGGCAAAATCCACATCCCTCTGAACGCTGGTAAAGAAATCAGTTGCGCCAATATTTACTATTTCAAGTTTTGAAAAATCAGCACTGTATTTTTCCATAAGTCCTTTTAGCATGGTTTCTTCCATGGGAGATCCCCATCCCCCGTATTTTTTCCCCTCAAAATCTGCAGGTGTCTTTATACCACTATCTTTAGGAGAAGCAAATCCAGACGTATTATGCTGGATTATGGCAGCAATGGCTACAACAGGTAAAGGTTCATCCGCAGTCCTAGCATAGGTTACCTGCTCCTGATAGCTAATACCAAATTCCCCTTTTTTGGCTGCTATCAGGTCAGCGCTGCCTCCTTCAGAGGGTTGAATTATCTCTACTTCAAGTCCATTGTCTCTGTAATAACCCTCGTGCCTGGCCACGTATATACCGGTATGGTTTGTATTGGGTACCCAGTCAAGTATTACTGTGATCTTTCTTAACTCCTGGGTACCTGATGGTGAACATGAGGTAAATATCAGTATAATAGCCATTGTTATAGCTATCATTAGGCTAAATATTATTTTTATTATCTTCATAGCACTCCTTTCATATTGTTTATATTATTCTATATATCCTTCACCAGTTTTTACTGTCCAGGGCGTAGCTTTTTTTTCAATGACCTCTATAAACTTAAGCAGCAGAATGCTCAGAACAGTTATAACCAGTATTGCTGCAAATACCCTGTCTGTAGCAAATGACTGTTTTGCCCTTATCATATACACTCCCAGGCCATCCTTCCCCCCAACCCACTCTCCGATAGTAGCTCCCATGATGCTGTAAGTGGCAGCTATTTTTAATCCAGAGAAAAACCCTGACATAGAGGCAGGAAGCTTTACATACCTGTATATTTGGAGCCTGCTCGAGCCCATGGACCTTAACAGGTCAATAAGTTCATGGTCAACTCCTGAGAGCGACTGCATGAGACTAATTGTAACCGGGAAGAAGCATATCAGTATAACTATAATAAGTTTTGGAGTATAACCGTAACCGAACCAGATTATAAAGAGGGGAGCCACTATTATAATCGGAATGGTCTGTGATATTATAAGCAGCGGATAGATAGTCTTCTTAACCCCCTGTGCAGCATCCATTAGCAAAGCAATTAAAAAGGATAGTACTATTGCGATAGTAAATCCGGTAAATGCCTCATACAAGGTTACCAGGATATCAAACTGCATAGACCTGAAATCCTTAAACAGACTTATCACTATGGTACTGGGCGGAGGAAGTATAAAGGGAGGGAATGTCCCTGACCTTGTGAGTATCTCCCAGACTGTAAGTATGGCAAGGAAGAAAAAGATCGGATAATACCTGCTGTTTATCTTTTTTACTGATATTCTTTCCATAAACTTATAGCTCTTTTATTACAAGAAGTATGCCTTCTTTTATTCCCAGGTATGCGCTATCCTGGGTAAACTCGTTGCTCACTCCCCTTATGGGGGAAAAAAGAAGCTTTTCGTTCTTAAGCCCGTATTTCAGTCCCCTGCTTTCTCTAAAAAGGGTGTAGGGGGTAAGGGAGAAAAGGCTGAGGCGCCTGCCTTTACTTCCTTCCAACCGAACCGGTTTCCTGACAACAAAAATCTCTTCTGTTTCTGTAATTATCCTCACATCGGTTCCGGAAAGGAAAGGGTCGGCCAGTAGCAGCAAATTGGCCAGGCTGTGGTCTACCCGGTCTCCGATAGCAGCTAGTATTATTATTTGCTCAGCTCCCTTTTTTATGGCTTGCCTTAAGGCCAGGTGGGTATCGGTGTAATCTTTCTCCAAAGGCTCTAATACAAATTCTGCCCCCCCGGACTTAAGGTTTTCCCTTACTTCTTCATCTATGCTGTCCATATCACCAGTTAACAGGCGGGTATCCAGCCCCAGCCTTATGGCATTTTTGGCTCCTCCATCAGCACTTATAACCAGGTCCTCTCTTCCAAACCCAAAATATTTTAGGTGTTTTTTTATCTTATCCGGGTCTTTGATCTCTCCATTGGTTACCACTATTGCCTTTTTAAATTTTTCCATAACCCTTCCTTTCCTGCCGGCTTTATCTTATCTATTTTTTGCCTGGTGGAATCTGTTTATCTATCTTTTCTTTTAGCTTTAAGCTTGCGCTTTTTACATCCTTTTTTGCTACAATAGCTGATATTACCGCTACTCCGGCAGCACCGGCACCTATTACCTGTTCCACATTTTCAGTATTGATCCCCCCTATGGCTATAACCGGTATCCTGCTCTGCCCGGAGATTTTCCTGAGCGTATTCAGACCTACAACCCCAACATCATCCTTGCTGGTTGTTTTAAATATGCTCTGGGCACTTAGATAACTTGCCCCCTCCCTCTGAGCCTGCACAGCTTCGGCGACCGTGGAAACCGAGGCTCCTATTATAAAGTTTTTTCCTGCTATACTGCGGGCAACAGAAATTGGCAGGTCATCCTTGCCCAGATGCACACCGTCAGCTTCCGTTGCCAGGGCAATGTCCAGCCTGTCATTGACGATAAACAGTGCATTAAATTTTTTGGTAATTTTTCTAAGCCTCAGGCCTATATCATATAATTCTCTGCTGCTCTTTTGCTTATCCCTTAGCTGGACTGCCCTTACTCCCCCCTCCAGGGCCTGTTGGCTGAGGTAGGTATGGGGCCTTCCCAGCCCTATTTTTTCATCGGTTACAAGGTAGAGGCTCAGATCCATTTTATTGCATCTCCTTTGGCCAGCAGGTCTTCTCCTTTAATTTCGGCCAGTTTATCCAAAAGACTGATCCTGAACATTCCTACCCCTGCCGGTTTAATTCTCTCCGATGCCAGCTTTAAAGCAACTGTTCCGCTCAGGGAAGCAGTAAACGCATCATCTGAAACGGCTGCAGCTGATGCTATGATGGTCCCCAGCCAGCACCCGGAGCCTGAAATACTGGTCAGAAGTGGGTTGCCGCCGGCTACTGAAATTACCCTGCTGCCGTCTGAAATCAGATCTTTTTTACCGGTGGATACCACCACCGCATTATATTTTTTGGCCAGAGAATCTACTGTATTTTTCAAATTGGAATCACCGGTAACCTTTGAATCTACCCCTTTGACGGTTCCTGTGCTTCCGGCCAGGGCGGAAACCTCCCCATGGTTTCCTTTTATTATGGAAACCGGACCGTTGTCTAAAATCTTTAAAACAACCCTGTTTCTGAGCTTAGTTGCTCCGTAACCTACCGGGTCCAGAAGTACGGATATCCCTTTTTTATTTGCTTGCTGGTGGGCAGAAAGCATGGAGTCTAATTGTTCTTGCGAAGGGGTACCTATGTTTAACAATAGTGCATCAGCATGACTGGCCATTTCTGAAGATTCCCCCAGATCTGGAGCCATAACCGGGCTCGCACCCAGTGCCAGGGTAAGATGGGCCTGTTCGGCCATAGCTACAAAATTGGTTATGTGGTGGATGAGTGGCTTTTTCTCCTCTATTCTGTCCCAGCTTTGCGAAGCCTTGGTTAGAATTTGGGAAATTTCATGGTCCAATTGTTTATCATCTCCTTTAAAAAATCGTAACTTGTTGAATCTACAGCCATGGGAGTTACAGCTATGTAATTATCTTTTAAGGCTGAGTTTAAGGTATCCTTCCCGTAGCCGGGAATCTGTTTGCCCCCTATCCAGTAAAAGGTTTCTCCGTAGGGGCTGGTTATCTTATGCACCCTGTCTCTGTACCTCCTTCTTCCCAGCCTGACAAATTTTACGCCCTTTATCTGTTCAAGGCTTGCCGGAGGCATATTTATATTTAGAAAAACCCCCGGGGCAAGGGCGTGTTTTTTTAGAAACTGCACCAGGTAACTGGAAAATTCCACTGCCGCATCAAAATCTTCCCTGCCATATTCAAGGGATATGCCAAAAGAGCTTACTCCTGAGAAAGAAGCCTCGGTGCAGGCCCCAATGGTTCCAGAAAACCTCACATCATCACCCACATTGGGCTCATCATTTATCCCGGATATTACCAGCTTAATCCCGCTGGCAAGTGCATCCAGCCCCAGAATTACACAGTCTGCAGGGGTTCCCTTGACCTGGTACGATTTTTTCTCCCCCAGCCCCAGAGGAAATTCCTGTACTTTTACCGGCTGATCGAAGGTTATGCTGCAGCTGGCACCGTGCAGCTTCCTATGGGGGGCAACCACATACAGCTCCTCGGTCCTTGCAAGTTTGGCTGCAAGCTTTTTTATCCCTTCTGACTCTATGCCGTCATCATTAGTAAGAAGTATTTTCATATATCCCACCCTTTGAGGTTATACATATTGTCCCAGTACATGTATTCATACCTGCTTGCTTTTAAAAACAAATATTTCAGTTTCTGATAGGGAGTATTTGCCGACGCCCTCTCTGCTACCTCCTTTATCCTATCCATTACCTCATAATAGGAAGAGGAGCAGTAAGCCTTTGCCCAGTTTTGGTATAGCTGGCAGCGGTTACTGTCAAGTTTTTCCTTATGGGGTTTAATTATTTCACAGTAGGACCAGAAACAGGGGAGTATGGCGATGAGAGCTTCTGGATAAGACCCTAGGTAGCTAACCGATATCAGAAAATCAGAATATGCACAAACAATGGGTATGGGCTGGGTAGCCTTTGCATCTTCCAAGCCCAACCCCAGGCTTTCAAGCAGTTTAAGGTAATTTTTATACTCGCTTACCGCTATCCCAGGGGAGATTTCTACCAGTTCTATGATATCTTCCACAGGTTCAGCCCTGGATGCTATGATGCTAAAATTTCTGATGCCAGCTACCAGAAAGTGGTATTCCTGCAAGACATAATGCTTGAACTTTTCAAGGGGAAGGCTGCCATTACAAAGCTCCACTATGAAAGGGTGTTCCTCTATACTGTCCCATATTTGTTTGGAATCTTTTCTGAGCCTTGACATTATGTTCATCTTTTGCCCCCGATAGGTTTGATATTATGGTAAAGCGGGCCGTTGCCCTGCCCGAGGCTTGCTGGAGATTCCTTCAGAGCCCTGCTTATATAGTCTTTTGCAATATAGACCGCTTCCCTTAAATTCAGTCCCTTGGCCAGGGAAGCAGCGATGGCGGAAGAATAGGTGCATCCCGTGCCGTGAGTGTTTTTTGTTTTTATCCGGGGCGATTCAAAATGATGGAAACCTTTGCCATCATATAATATGTCTACCACCTTATCCCCCTTAAGGTGGCCGCCTTTTATAAGGGTGTTTTCTATGCCCATAGAGGAAAGCAGGCGTGCTGCTTTTTCTACACCTTTCAGATCCTTAATTTCCATACCTGATATCTTTTCAGCTTCATAAATATTGGGAGTGGCCAGAAAAGCAATCTCAAGGAGGCCGTTAAGGCTTTTCTGGGCTTCCGGTTTTAAGAGGGATGCTCCGGTTTTGGAGACCATTACAGGATCCACTACTATTTTCTTAAGCCGGTATTTTTTTACACACCTTATCACCTCTTCTATAATGCGGGCATTGGAAAGCATTCCCACCTTAACCGCATCCACTCCTATATCTTCTACCACCATCTCTATCTGGTCTGCTACTATGGCTGGGTCCAGGTCAAATATGGACCTTAACCCTACTGTATTCTGGGCAGTCACAGAGGTTATGGCTGTCATCCCGTATACATTAAAAGCCTGAAAAGTTTTCAGGTCCGCCTGTATTCCTGCCCCGCCTCCGGAATCCGAACCGGCGATGGCTAGTGCTTTTGCCTCATAGTTCATAATAAAACCCTTTACATAAATAAAAAAACCAACCCAGCACAGGTTGGCATTATATTTTTAAAATACACTTCCCTACGCTAGTATTATCTAGGTCAGGTGGTTGGGGTCGGCAGCTAAACTGCCCTCTCAGCTCAATGGCTCCCCCAGCGCTTCCTTATTCAATTTTCAAAGAATATTCATTATAATGGTAATGTATATTACGGAAATATATTACCACCAATTGTTAAAAAGTCAAATGGAGCGGTTAAGATACTTATGAAATTAAGTGAAAGAAAGAAAGAGATAATAAAGCAGGTGGCGGCCCGGTATATAGATGATGCCGAGCCTGTATCCTCAAAAAGCGTGGCCTCGAGCCCAAGCCTCGATGTGAGTACGGCCACCATCCGGAAGGAGATGTCGGAGCTGGAAGAGATGGGCTATCTTACCCATCCCCATACCTCTGCAGGGAGGATACCTACTGATAAGGGTTACAGGTTTTATGTAGATAACCTGATAGAAACAGGGCTGCACAAGAAAAATAATAAGGATATGCCTGCAATAAATATGGAGGTTTCCGGGGATATGGAGCTTGAGACCGTACTTAAAAAATCCTCTGAGAACCTGGCCAGGATTACCAACTACCTTTCCATGATTGTGGCTCCTACGCTTAGCCAGAGCAGGCTGAGACATATAGAGCTTTTAAAGCTTGAGGGAAACAACTTCCTGATGGTCCTTATAACCGACACCGGCAGGGTATATAAAAGGCATTTCTCCATGGACGGCTCATACTCAAACCTTGATTTGCAGGCGCTGTCCAATATACTCAATATGCAGTTTAAAGATAAACTTATTGCAGATATCGACACGGAGAATTTAAAGCTGCCGGAAGGTGAGTCGTACCTGGTGCTGATAGCCAAGAAAGTGTTAGGCCTTATAAAGGATTATGCGGCCCAGAGCCTGCAGTACAACCATATATATGTCCACGGCACCTCCGATGTGCTCAACCAGCCGGAATTTATAGACCTGGCAAAAATCAGGAAGGTGCTAAGGATTATAGAGAACGAGTATATGCTTATGAAGATACTCCTGGATATTTCCAAGGACAGCGACTTTATCATAAAAATCGGTTCTGAGGTTTTTAACCAGGAGACAGACGAGCTGAGCCTGATAGCTTCAAAATATAAAATCCATAACCAGCCTTCTGGTGCCATAGGGGTGCTGGGCCCCAAAAGGATGGACTACTGCAAGGTGATAAATGTGCTTGATGTTTTCAGGGTAAACCTGAGCGAACTGTTTGCTTCTAAAAGATGATTGGAAAAAATAGTGAAAATGTTTTATCATTTTGAACTTCAGGCATAAAAAAATTGAGGTGATGTAAGAAGTGGCGCAAAAGAGAGATTATTATGAAGTCCTTGGTGTTACCAAGCAGTGCAGCAAGGAAGAACTAAAAAAAGCATACAGAAAGCTGGCACATAAATACCATCCTGATGTAAACAACGGGGACCCGGATGCCGAGGAAAAATTCAAGGAAGTATCCGAGGCTTATGCTGTATTAAGCGATGACAGGAAAAGGATGCATTATGACCAGTACGGATTCAGCAATAACCTATTCAACGAATCTGATTTTGGCAGTGTTTTTGAAGAGTTTGGTTTTGGAGATATTTTCGATATGTTTTTCGGAAGCAGCTTTGGGCAGGGATTTTCTTCCCGTACCAGGAGGCGGCAGAGCCGCGGTTCAGACGTGGAGTCACAGGTAACCATAAGTTTTAAGGAGTCTGCTTTCGGCATAAAGAAAGAGGTTGAATACACTGCAGATGACCTATGTGAAGAATGCGGAGGAAGGGGAAGCAAAAGTGAAGAAGGCCTGGGCACCTGCTCTCTCTGCGGGGGAACAGGCCAGGTAAGGAACCAGCGGCAGACCTTTTTGGGCAGCATTGTAACCACTTCTACCTGCAAGAACTGCGGGGGAAACGGGAAGGTTGTAACTGATCCCTGCAGGAAATGCGGGGGAAGCGGGTACCATAAAAAGAAAAAGAAGGTTAAGGTCGATATTCCTGCAGGCATACACGATAAGGACCGGCTGAGGGTAACCGGAAAGGGAAATTCCCTCGGAAGGGATTCGGTTAGCGGGGATCTGTACCTGACGGTTAATGTAGAGCCCCATCCTGAGCTTAAAAGGGAAAGGGATAATGTGGTGTATGATGCAGAGATATCCTTTGCCCAGGCAGCCCTGGGCTGCAAGGTTAAGATTCCTACCCTGGACGGGGAAGAAGAGATGGACATAAAACCAGGAACCCAGCCGGGGACCAAGAAAGTACTGAAAGCCCGGGGGTTTGTCCCGCTTAACGGGTACCGGAGGGGTGACCATATAGTTAACGTAAAGGTTACCATACCTACCAGGCTTTCAGAACAGGAGGCAGAGATGCTGGCCAGGTATGCCCGGGGAAGGGATGAAGATGTGGGCAATGGAAGCGACTTTTTCTCCAGCTTGAGGAATGCCTTCAGGAAATAATTTAGTCTGATGAGCTATCCATATTTTTTTATTAACCCTGACAGTATTGACGGCGAAAATATTGTACTTGCCGGAGATGATTTTAATCACCTGGTCAAGGTACTGAGGGCTCAGGTCGGAAGTAGGGTAATGCTTTCTGATAATAAAAGCTTGCGGTATGAAGCAGATCTGGCAGCGGTTAAAAAAAATCACGCACTGCTTTCGGTTGTCTCCAGGCAGAAAATTGAGAGAAGTTTCCCCCAGGCTACCCTTTTCCAGTGTATATTGAAAAAAGCTGCCATGGAGCTTGTGCTGCAGAAAGCCTGCGAGATAGGGGCGGATACCATTGTCCCGGTTATAAGCGGAAGGGTGGTGGTTGACCCGGGCAGGGTTGGTTCTAAAATAGGGCGCTGGCAAAAAATTGCAGAGCAGGCATGCAAACAGAGCAAGAGGAATTTTATTACTACCGTAGCCGAACCGGCAGATATCAAAACCGTTTCCCCTTCCGGCTACAGTCTGTTCTATCTGCCCTATGAGGAGAGCAGCAGAGACCTTTTGCTGGGTAACGGCCAAAGCCATAAAAGTATTGCCGTCCTAACCGGGCCAGAGGGCGGATTTGAAAGGCAGGAAGTAGAGCTGCTGAAAAAAAAGGGGGCGGCGGCGGTAAGTTTGGCAAAAAACATACTGAGGGCAGAAACAGCCTCGCTGTATATGCTTTCGGTAATTGATTATTTTTACAGGAAGAAAAATGGATAAATTTTATACCCATACCCTGGGATGCAAGGTAAACCAGGCTGAGACAGATGAGATTTCAGGCAAGCTGGTCAAAAAGGGATTGAAGCAGGTAGGAATGAACCAGTCTCCTGACTGGTGCATTATAAATACATGTACAGTAACTTCGCATACCGACAAAAAGGTAAGGCAGGCCATAAGGAAGATAAAAAAAGCCTGCCCCCGCGCAATGCTGGTGGTTACCGGCTGCTTTGCTGAGCTCAACAGGGAGTTTTTAGAAAAAGAGGGAGCCCACCTTGTAGTTGCAAACAGGGACAAGATGGACATAGGCAACCTGGTACAGGCAAAAAAGGACTGCAAAAGCATACCCGGGGGCATGCATTCCAGGCCAATGGTAAAAGTACAGGACGGATGCCAGCAGTTCTGCAGTTACTGCATAGTTCCCCTGGTAAGGGGAGGTTACCGCAGTGTCGCTCCCCAGCAGGCGGTAAACATGGTAAAACAGGCAGCAGGAAGCGGTTACCAGGAGGCGGTTATTACCGGCATACACCTGGGAAGGTACGGGATTGATTTGGCCGGAGATTACGGACTTGAGGATTTGATTGAAGATATTTTGGCTAAGACGGACATAAAGAGGATCAGGCTAAGCTCCATAGAGATAGGAGAGGTAACCGACGGGCTGTTAAACCTTATGGCAGGCAGCGGAAGCAGGATATGTGACCACCTGCATATTCCCCTTCAGAGCGGAAGCAACAGGATACTTGAATCCATGGGGCGGCCCTACAGCAGGGAATATTTTTTTAACAGGATAGCAAGGATTACAGAAATTATGCCTTCTGTATCCATAACCACTGACCTGATGGTTGGTTTTCCGGGAGAGGGTGAAGATGATTTTATGCAAACCATGGAAGCAGCCCGCAAGGCTTCCTTTTCCAAGCTTCATGTATTTAAGTATTCCAGAAGAAAAAAAACAGCTGCCGCTGGAATGGGCGGCCATGTCCCCGAGGAGCTTAAGAAGGCCAGGAGCAGGCAGCTTGTCATGTTGGGGGAGGAGTTGAGGGGCAGGTATCTGGCAAAAAATACGGGAAAAGCCCTCCAGGTGGTGCTGGAAAGGAGAGACCTTGATTTATGCACAGGCATGTCTGGTAATTACATAAAGGTGTTCTTTAAACCGGCAGGGGGTTTGAGGAAAGGCCGGATTTATGAAGTTTTTACAGAAAGTATGTATGCAAATGGATTATGGGGTAAAATATATGGTACTTGAAATAAATTAAGTGAGGTTGTAAAAATACTTAAATGGTGTATAATCATCAGTTTGATAAATAATGGAGAGTAACAGGGGGACGTTTATGGATTGCCTTTTTTGCAAGATAGCAAATAAAGAGATAGAAAGCAATATAGTTCTAGAGACTGAAAATGTGATGGTTTTTAAGGATATAGATCCCAAGGCGCCTGTCCATCTGCTGGCTATCCCCAAACAGCATGTTGAATCGGTGCTGGCTGCAGAAAACCTTGCTGATGGGGTACTGGATGAATTGTTTAAAGTGATTGCCGGCGTAGCCAGGGATATGGGGCTTGAAGAGGACGGCTTCAGGGTAGTTACCAATACCGGCAGGGGAGCAGGGCAGAGCGTGGATCATTTACATTTTCATATTTTGGGCAAAAGAAAATTCACCTGGCCTCCTGGTTAAGAATAACGTGATATAATATAGGATAAAAGAAAAATAAAAGGGAGGGATTTTTTTGTCTCCAGTTAAGCAGAAAATCCATCTGGACTTTAATGAAAATCACTCAATAGCTGAACTATTGGGCCATAAGGATAAGCTTATAAAACAGATTGAAGAAGAATATAATGTAAATATCTTTGTCCTGGGCAATGATGTGGAGATATCAGGAAAGAAGAACAATGTGGACAAGGCAAGCAAGCTCCTAAACGACCTAGTGCTCCAGATAAACCTGGGCCAGAGGATCAATGAGCAGAAGCTTGATGAGGCGGTTAACCTGTTAGAAGATAAGGGGCCCGGTGCTGTGGAAACCTTGGTCAGCCAGATAATCATAAATGGCGGAAAGAAAATCAAGCCCAGGACCGAAGGGCAGGAAAAGTATGTAAGGGCCATAAAAGAAAATACCATTGCATTCGGCATAGGGCCTGCAGGGACCGGCAAGACCTATCTTGCTCTGGCAATGGCGGTAAATGCATTGTGCCAGAATGAAATTGGAAGGATAATACTGGTAAAACCGGTAGTGGAAGCCGGGGAGAAACTGGGCTATTTGCCGGGAGATATTTATGACAAGGTAAGCCCATACCTAAAACCTCTCTATGATGCCCTTTATGAGATGCTGGATGTGGAGATATTCCAGCAGTATATGGACATGGGAATAATTGAGGTGGTTCCCCTGGCCTATATGAGGGGCAGGACCTTAAATGATTCCTTTATTATCCTGGATGAGGCGCAGAACGCTTCCCCTGAGCAAATGAAGATGTTTTTGACCAGGCTTGGGTTTGGGTCCAAGGTGGTTATAACCGGTGATATAACCCAGATTGACCTGCCCAGGGAAAAAGAGTCGGGCCTTGTGCTGGTAAGGGGAATCCTTAATGGTATAAGGGGTATAGAGTTTGTGAACCTTACTTCAAAAGATGTCATAAGGCATAAGCTGGTCCAGAAAATAGTGGATGCCTACAAGTTCTATGAGGACAACAAGGCGCTGCAAAAAGAAAAGGCAGAAAATACAGAAGATGATAGCAAAAAAGAATAAAATAAAAAATAAAACCAAGGAAATAATCAAGTCCGGGGAAAACGGCCCCAAGCAAAGCTGGTTCTTTAGCCCTATGGCAAAAAGGATGTATATATTTGTCCTGACCCTGGCGGTTGTAGTGGTTATGCTTGCTTATGATTTTACTCCCAATATAAACATAGAGGCGGGCAGGCCTGCTCCCCGCACTATTAAAGCCAACAGGAATTTGGAGTTTGAGGACCCTGCAATAACAGAAGAAAACATGCTCAGGAATGAGGCAGCGGTAGAGGATGCGTATGCTTATGATGCGGATGCCTTAACCGGGGAAAACGGCACCCTTTACAGTATCAGATACTTTTTCAACCTTGCAGGCATAGTGCAGAAGAAAACAGAGAGGACATTTGAAGAAAAGGTAGATTATCTTAACAATCTTACCGGGAACCGCTACCCGGCATCGGTAATATCCATTGCCCTGAGGTTAAGTGTTGAGGAGAGGGAGCTGCTCAATACCAGGACACAGGATATTGCCCGGGAGGTTATGAGGCAGGCCATCAGGCCCAATGAGCTTGATTTGGCCAGGCAGCAGGCTGCCGATATGGCAAGGGACGATGACATACCACCTGACTATATCCCTCTGGCTATCAGTGTGCTAGAGCAGAACATACAGCCCACAGCTGTTTTCAATCCAGAGGCAACCCAGAGGGCGAGACTGGAGGCCAGGATGGATACTCCGCCGGCTATGGTTACAATACTGGAGGGCCAGACCATTGTCTATGAAGGCGAAATAGTAAGCAGCGAGGATATCGCCATCCTCCAGAGGCTGGGCCTGATGGAAAGGGATTTTAACTGGAAGAGGTTCCTCTACATTTTATTCATAGCTTTTACTGCCCTTTACCTGTTTGGCTTTTATATACAAAAATTTAACCGTAATGTTTATGACAATATCAAGAAACTGCTGCTTATATCCATAATACTTGTAATTTTTACAGGCATAATAAAGGTGCTTACTGTACTTTCTTCCATCCACCTGCCTTTATGGAATTATCTTTTCCCGGTTATAGCTGCAGCAATGCTGTGTACCATAATATTTGATTCCCGTCTTGCCATAATGCTGGCTATTTCCATGTCTGCATTCTTGGGTATTGCTACCGATTTTGATTTCAGCATAACTGTCGCTTACCTTTTAGGGGCAATATTTTCCACTTACCTTGTGTCAAATATCTCGCAGCGCTCAACGGTTATGAGGGCGGGATTTATAAGTTCCCTGATGCTGGGATTCTTATTCCTTACCGTTAACCTGATTGGCGGGGAGCTGCAGAACATAGCCCTTTATACCATGCTGGGTGTTTTAAACGGGATAATCTGTGCCATACTTACCATAGGGCTGCTGCCATTTATTGAGTCTACATTTAATATTGTTACTGCCATGGGATTGCTGGAGCTGTCCCATACTGACCAGCCGCTGTTAAAAGAGCTGCTCATATCTTCTCCGGGAACCTATAACCACAGCTTGCTGGTAGGCCACCTGGCGGAGAATGCGGCAAAGGCCATAGGGGCGGATGCCCTCCTGGTCAAGGTTGCTGCCCTCTATCATGACCTGGGTAAGATGAAAAGGCCTGAATATTTCTATGAAAACCAGGCAGATATACAGAATATACATGACAGGCTCAACCCTTCCATGAGCAGAAATATAATTGCCAACCATATAAAGGACGGGGTGGAGGTAGCCATAAAGAATAAGATTCCCAAAAAAGTAATAGAAATCATATCCCAGCACCACGGCAATTCCGTAATTTCCTATTTTTATGAAAAACAAAAAGGGATGGATGCCATTAAAACTGCTAATGGCTCAGGAAATGGCCTCAAAGGCCATTTCAGGTATCCTTCCAAAAAGCCCCAGACCAGGGAAGCAGCGGTGCTTATGCTTGCTGATTCTACAGAAGCTGCCATAAGGTCAATAGACAAGATGACCCCAAAGAAAATTGAGCAGATGGTAAGCGATATAGTGGAAGACAAGATAAATGACGGCCAGCTTAGTGAGGCAAACATAACCTTAAAAGAGATAGAGAAGGTCAAAAACAGCCTGATAGATGGCCTCATTTCCATACACCATTCCAGAATCACCTATCCTGAACCGGCCAAGGAAAGCGTGGAAGCCAGAAAATGAAGGTAAATGTATTAAACCAGCAGGACGATATCCCCCTTAACCTGGAGCTTATAGAACAGGCAGCCGCCTATATTTCGGATAAATTTGACCGGGACAGAAAATGCGAGGTCAACATAATTTTTGTGCCCCGCCGGCAGATAAGGCAGCTAAACAAGCAGTACAGGCAAAAAGATACCGAAACCGATGTCCTTTCCTTCTCTTACCTGTCTGAAAAAGATGAGCCGGATATTGAAGATGTTATCGGCAGGAACAAGGAAACCCATGGTTTCTATACCCTGGGGGAAATAATCATATGCCCTGCAGTAGCCGGAGACAATGCCAGCAGCCAAAAGGGGAGCTGGAACCTCAACCTGGAGCTTTTTTTGCTTATCATACACGGTTTTCTGCATATGTATGGTTATGACCACGAGCTGAAAGAAGAGAAGGAGAAGATGTTTGAAATACAGGACTCCATGCTGGAGGATGTAGGAAAAAAGTTTGAGCTTTTTGGGCAATAGATTGTGTTTGACAGATATTGTAAAATTTAATATAGGTATATTTTTTTTCTAAAAGGGATTATGGTAAAAGGATTTAGGTCAGGATTTGCAGGGTTAATTGGAAGAACCAATGTAGGAAAATCAACTTTTATAAACAGCGTGCTTAAACAGAAGGTAGTTATCATAACTGACAGGCCCCAGACCACCAGGCAGAGGGTAAACTGCATATACAGCGATGCTGATTCACAAATCATCTTTGTTGACTGCCCGGGTTTTTTCAAGCCCCGTGACCTTTTCGGGAAAAAACTTAACCGGGTGGTGCATGATGTCATAAGCGATGCAGATATACTGCTTGCCATGGTTGATGTTGCCGGAGGTATAGGCGGCGGAGATTTTTTTGTGTTTGATAGTTTAAGGTACAGGAAGCAGCCCAAAATACTGCTGTTAAACAAGGTGGATTTGGTATCCAGGGAAAAGCTTGAGGGAGAAAAGGAAAAGGTACCTCCTGATTTTTTTGAGAAGGTAATCCCTGTATCTGCAAAGACAGGCTATAATATCCCTGCCTGCCTGGAGGCCGTAAAAGAAAGGCTCCCCGAGGGGCCGAAATATTTTGAGGATGATGCGGTAACCGATCAGCCTGCAGAGATGATGGTTGCAGACATAATAAGGGAAAAACTGGCTTCAAATCTCCTACAGGAACTGCCCCACCGGATAAGCGTAATGGTTGATATCGCCAATGAGACCCGTACCGGCAAAGGTGAGCGCCTGATAAAGATATCTGCAGAAATCTTTACTGAAAAAGAATCTCAGAAAGCCATAGTGATTGGAAAATCAGGGAGGGTATTAAAAGAAGCAGGGAAACAGGCAAGGAAAGAACTCGAAGACCTCTTCGGCTGTAAGGTGTTTGTGGAGCTGTGGGTTAAGGTTGAAGAAAACTGGACCAGGAATGAATCCATGCTCAAGAAATTTGGCTATTATTAATAATTAATATACAAGGTTGGGTGATTAAAACGTTAACCAAAGAACAACTGGCAAAGACAATCGACCAGACATTGCTAAGGCCCATAACGACTATAAAAAATATTGAGCAACTGTGCAGGGAAGCCAGAAAACAGCACTTTGCAGCTGTGACCGTCAGCCCCTCTTTTATTGTTACTACCAAAAACCTGCTTAGGGGAACCGATGTTAAGATATGCTCGATGGTCGGCTTTCCCATGGGATCAAATACCATTGAGACCAAGGTATTTGAAGCCAGGGATAATGTTAAGAAGGGAGCAGATGAGCTTGATGCGGTTATAAACCTGGGGGCTTTGAAAGGCGGTAATTATGATTATATTGAAAGGGAGATAAGCCTTATAGTAAGCGTTATACGAAGAGAGCAGATGGCCGAATATAATAAGCATATCAATATTAAATTTATAATAGAGACCGGAGTCCTTACCAAGGAGGAAATCAAAAAGGTCTGCAAGATAATAGAGGAGGCAGGCGCTGATTTTATAGAAACCTCCACCGGGTTCGGCGTGCGGGGGGTTGAGCTTGACGATATCCGCCTTATAAGGGAAGTGGTTACCAGGAACATAGGGGTTAAGGCATCGGGGGGCATACGGACATTTGCGGATGCCCAGGCACTGATTGATGCCGGAGCTACAAGGCTGGGGACCAGCAGCGGAATGTCCATCATGGAAGAATACTCCAGCTATTTCGACAAATAAGATGTCTTCGTATAAGGCCAAGGCTTTAATACTTAAGGGATACAGCCTGGGAGATTATGATAAGATACTAAAGATGTATTCCCAGCACCAGGGGGTTTTAAGCGGAGTGGCCAGGGGAGCCAGAAAGCCCAAAAGCAGGTTCGGGGCACGGATAGGCCTTTTTAACCTGGTGGATCTGGAAATGGCCAGGGGAAGGTCTTTGGATATAATTACCCAGGCTGAAATAATTGAGAGTTTTAAAAATATATCCTCTGATTTCAATAAGTTTGTTTTCTGCGGCCTTATAGCAAAGATTGTGTTAAAAACCCAGACAGAGGCCAGCGGGCCCTGCGAAGACCTTTTTAAACTTATATACATATGCCTGAGGGAGATAGATGCCTGCCATAATGAGGATATCCCGGGACTGAAAAAGATTGTGTGTTTTTTTATGGCCAGGTTCCTTTCGGTTACCGGCTATGCCCCATTGTTTGATTCATGTTCAAGATGCAATGCTAACCTGCAAAAGGCTCCTGCTGGGGACAGAAGGATACCTGTATCGGTAAGGCTGGGGGGGATACTATGTCCGGATTGCGCTTCCGGGAGGGAGGCAAATACACGTCTGGCTCCTGAAAGCTTCAAATTTTTTAAGGGCCTGTTCAACCTTAAGATTGAACAGGTAAGGGATAGGGAAGTGGACAAACATGCTTTAAATAAGGTGTACAGGTTTTTAGAAAATTATATTATATACCATACTGATTGCAGCCTGGACAGCTTCAGGTACCTTAAAAAAATTGGCCTATGATAAAGGAGGCTGTAAACTTTTCCTAAATTGGTTTATCTTTTATTATAAATAACTGTCCGTTTAAGTTACGAACGGCAGGTAAAATAATGTAAGCAGAATTATTTAAGGTAAAAAGACATGAAAAAAGCTGTTGATTTTGAAGATATTGAAAAGGCAAGAAAAGCGCTGGGCCTAAAAGAGGTATGCACCATGGAGGATATAAAGAAGGCATACAGGGAACTATCCCTTAAGTACCATCCGGATAAAGGCAATGCTCCAGAGGAGAGGAAGCAGTTTGAAGAAAAGTTCAAGCATATAAATAACTGCTACAAAATACTTCTGGACTACTGCTACAGATACCCCATATCCTTTGCCAGGCAAAAGGTAAGGATCGTCGAGGAAGGGGAGTATAACAAATACCACAGGGAAAGGTTTTACGATACGTGGTGGTAACTGCTGCAAGGGCCCCAATTCTTAATTGACGTTTGCCACCATAGTTATTACAATGGTAGATTATGAATTTTCAGGATATAATTTTTAGCCTTCAAAAATACTGGAGCGGCAAAGGCTGTATAATCAGGCAGCCCCTTGATTTGGAAAAGGGGGCAGGTACCTTTAATCCCGATACTTTTCTAAGGTGTTTGGGCCCTGAGCCGTGGAATGTTGCTTATGTGGAGCCGTCAAGGAGGCCTACCGATGGAAGGTACGGCCAGAACCCTTTCCGGAGCCAGTTCTATTACCAGTACCAGGTACTGCTCAAGCCGTCTCCCGATGATGTCATTGATCTCTACCTCGGCTCTCTGGAATGCCTGGGCATTGACATAGGGAGGCATGACATAAGGCTGGTGGAAGACGATTGGGCTTCCCCTACCATAGGTGCTGCCGGCCTTGGCTGGGAGGTATGGGCGGACGGAATGGAAATAACCCAGTTTACCTATTTTCAGCAGATGGGCGGCATTCCGCTAAAGCCGGTGTCTGCGGAGCTTACCTACGGGCTGGAGAGGATTGCCATGTATCTTCAGGATAAGGACAGCTTTTGGGACCTTAACTGGAATGATGGTATTACCTATGCTGATGTTTCGCTTGAATCTGAAAAACAGTGGTGTGTCTATAATTTTGAGTTGGCTGACGTGGATATGCTTTTAGACCTTTTTGAAAAATTTGAGAATGAGTTTTACCGGACCATTAAAAAGGATCTTGTGTTTGTAGCCTGTGAGTATGTGCTTAAATGTTCCCATGTATTCAACCTGCTTGACGCCAGGGAGGCGATAAGTGTTGCCGAAAGGACCTCTTATATCGCCCGGGTGAGGAATTTGGCCAAGAAATTATGTAATGCGTATATAAAACAAAGAAAGGAACTGGGTTTTCCCCTGATAAAGGATAATGGGTAAGAAACTGGTATTTGAGATAGGAACAGAAGAGCTCCCTTCTTCATGCATAGTTGAAGGGGTGGACCAGTTAGAGAAGATTCTATGCCGGAAGCTTGAAGCTGAGAGGATATCTTTTTCTTCCATAGATACTTACGGCACACCGAGGAGGCTTGCCGCGGTTCTGGAAGGCGTAAGCGAGGTGCAAAAATCCCATAACAGGGTAATAATTGGCCCTCCCAAAAAAATTGCTTTTGATGCTGACGGCAAACCCACCAAGGCAGCCGAAGGCTTTGCCGGGAGCCTTAAACTGGATGTATCCCAGCTGGAAGAGATTGAAACCGACAGGGGCACATACATGGGGAAAACCATACCCGAAGAGGGTAAGCGGACAATCGAGGTACTGCCGGATATACTGAAAGAAAGCATAACCGAGATTAACTTCTCCAAGCAGATGGCCTGGGGAAATTACAGCCTTAAGTTTGCCAGGCCTATAAGGTGGATTCTGGCCCTGCTGGGAAGCCAGCTTATAGGTTTTGAGCTTGAGAACCTGAAAACCCAAAGCTATACCCACGGCCTTCGCTGCCTGGCCCAATGCCGGCTGGAGGTAGAAAATGCAGGGAAATATATGGAGCTTCTGGAAGGCAAAGGCGGGGTCATTATTGATCCGGCCAGGAGGAAAAAAATCATAGTTGACTCCATCCATAAGATGGAAAGGAAACTGTGGAACGGAGAGAAGAAAGTTCTGCTGGATGCTGATTTGCTTGATGAAGTGGCCAACCTGGTAGAGCATCCCCGTGTTCTGGCAGGCAGCTTTTCTGCCCGATACCTCTATATCCCCAAGGATATACTGATTAAGGCAATTGAATACCACCAGAAGTACTTTGCTGTGGCAGATGGCGGGGGCGGTGTCACCACCAATTTTATAATAGTGGCTAACGGGCCGGGAGATGAAAGCGGAGAGATTACCAAGGGAAATCAGAGGGTGCTGGAGGCAAGGTTAAGCGATGCCGCCTTCTTTTATGAAGAGGATAAAAAACATGATTTTAGCCAGTGGCTGGAAAAACTCAAAGGGGTAATTTTTTATTCGGGCATAGGGAGCATGTATGACAAGGTGGACAGGCTTGAAGAATTAGTTTCCTATCTGGCCGGAAAACTCCACAAAACGGAAATAGAAGATAGCCTGGTAAGGGCTGCCCGGATATGCAAGTGCGACCTGGTAACCAATATGGTGGTTGAGTTTCCGCAGCTCCAGGGGATTGTAGGCAGGGAGTATGCGCTGGAAAAAGGAGAGGATCCGGAAGTGGCCAGGGCGATTTTTGAGCATTACCTTCCCCGGTTTGCAGGGGATTTGCTGCCCGGCAATGATACCGGAACCATCCTTTCTGTAGCTGATAAAATAGACACCATTTGCGGTATGTTCCTCCTGGAGAACATACCTACAGGCTCCGAGGATCCTTTTGCCTTAAGGAGAAAGGCTGCAGGTATCGTTTCCTCGGTACTTAAAAAGGACTATCCGCTTAAACTATCAACCCTTATCAGGTTTGCAGTATCCCTGTATGAGGACAGGTTTGGCTTAAGGAAACCGGAAGGCTTAGAAGAGAAGATACTTGATTTTATCCTAGCAAGGTACAGGTTCAACCTGGAAAAGGAGGGAAAGAGGCTTGATCTGGCGGATGCTATTGTTGGCGCAGGCATATCTTCTGTTAGCGGTATAGACAAAAGGTACAGGGCGCTGGAGAACTACATGGGGCAGAGGCAGGCAGAATTGCTGGCCAATCCCATGATAAGATGCCAGAATATAATAAAGGGAAAAGAAATCCCTGAACTGGAGCCGGAGCTTTTTACCGAAGAAGAGGAAAGGAAGCTTTATGAAGCCGCTTTAAAGCTCAGTGATGATATTGCCGGCAGAATCGGCAGGGAAGATTATTACGGGGTTTTGCTCAAGCTGGAGGATTTTGGCAAAACCGTTGACCTGTTTTTTGACCGGGTGCTGGTGATGGATGAGGACCCCAGGGTAAGAGCCAACAGGATGAGCCTGGTAAAATTTGCCCGAAACCTTTACTTTAGGATAGCTGATTTTTCGAAGCTGGTAATAGAGGGATAGGATTTTACGGGGTTTTAAAAAACTGTTAAAAAACCTTATAATTATTAGAAAATTTGATGAAAGGGATGGCAAAAATGGCAGAAAAAAAATACGTATATTTCTTTGGTGAAGGCAAGAAGGAAATGAAAAAACTTTTGGGAGGTAAGGGTGCAAACCTTTCGGAGATGACCAACATAGGTCTGCCGGTACCTCCCGGCTTTACTATTACCACAGAGGTTTGTAACCTTTTTTATGAACTGGGCGAAAGATACCCGGAAGGGCTCCAGGAACAAATAGACAGCGCTTTGAAAAGGCTGGAAGAAAAAATGGGGCTCAGACTGGGAGATGAAGAGGACCCCCTGCTGGTATCGGTGAGGTCCGGAGCAGCCATATCCATGCCCGGAATGATGGATACAGTGCTTAACCTGGGTTTAAATGACAGGACCATAAACGGCCTGATTAAAAAAACAGGCAACCACCGGTTCGGGTGGGACTCCTACCGCAGGTTTATACAGATGTTCGGAGATGTGGTAATGGGAGTGGAGCATGATAAATTTGAGGAAGCCATGCAGGAAATAAAGGACGCAAAGGGAGCTGAATTTGATACCGACCTGGATGCAGATGACTTAAAAGAGCTGGTGAAAAGATACAAGCAGATTATAAGGGAAGAGGCTGGAGAAGATTTTCCCCAGGATCCAAGGAAACAGCTTCAGATGTCCATAGATGCAGTATTCGGCTCATGGAATAATAAAAGGGCTATAACCTACAGAAATCTTCATGATATACCCCATAGCATAGGTACCGCAGTAAACGTACAGACCATGGTTTTTGGGAATATGGGAGACAATTCAGGAACCGGAGTTGCTTTTACCAGGAACCCGTCTACAGGGGAAAACAAGGAATATGGAGAGTACCTGGTAAATGCTCAGGGTGAAGACGTGGTGGCAGGCATAAGAACTCCCCAGGATATAACCAAACTGCAGGAAGAGATGCCCAAGATATACGACGAGCTTATGGAAGTATTCCAGAAGCTCGAACAGCATTACAGGGAGATGGAGGACCTTGAGTTTACCATACAGGAAGGAAAACTTTATATACTCCAGACTAGGACAGGAAAAAGGACTGCAGCTGCCGCCCTGCAGATTGCAGTAGATATGGAAAAAGATGGATTGATAGACAAAAAGACGGCAGTAATGAGGGTAGAGCCCCAGCAGCTGGACCAGCTGCTGCACAAGCAGATAGACAAGGATGCCAAAGAGGATGCCCGGCTTCTTGCCAAAGGGCTTCCTGCTTCTCCAGGAGCTGCTCTGGGAAAAGTTGTGTTTGATGCTGATGAGGCGGTAGAGGAAGCAGAAAACGGGCCGGTAATCCTGGTAAGGACAGAGACTTCACCTGAAGATATTGAAGGGATGTCGGTAGCCCAGGGTATCCTTACTTCCAGGGGGGGTATGACCTCACATGCAGCGGTAGTGGCCAGAGGAATGGGTAAGAGCTGTGTTGCGGGCTGTGAGAATGTAAAGGTTTATGCTGATGAGAAATACTTTACAGCTGACGGCCAAAAGATAAGCAAAGGGGATTGGATTACACTTGACGGTTCAACCGGCGAGGTATTTTTAGGCCAGCTTGAGGTTGTAGATCCGGAAATCTCCGGAAATTTTGAGTTGTTTATGGAATGGATCGAAGAATTCAGCAAGATGGGGGTAAGAACAAATGCTGATACACCCCATGATGCGGAAGTAGCCTTAAAATTCGGGGCTGAAGGAATAGGATTGTGCCGGACCGAGCATATGTTCTTTGAGGCAGACAGGATAAAGGCAGTAAGGAAGATGATAGTTGCTTCAAACGAAGAGGAAAGAAGAAAGGCTTTAATGACCATACTGCCTTATCAGAAGCAGGATTTTATAGATATTTTCAAGGTTATGGAGGGTAAACCGGTAACCATAAGGCTCCTTGATCCCCCGCTGCACGAGTTCCTGCCTTCAGAGGATGAGGATATCCGGGAGATAGCAGGTGAGCTCGGAATTGAGGCATCAGAGCTGAAAGCAACTGTAAAGGCACTTCATGAATTGAACCCTATGCTGGGCCACAGGGGATGCAGGCTGTCAATAACTTATCCGGAGATTCTTGAGATGCAGGCAAGGGCTATCCTGGAGGCCGCGCTTGAGCTAACCAGAGAAGGGGTCAAGGTAGAGCCGGAAATTATGATTCCGCTTGCAGGGACAGTTGCAGAAATCAAGATCCTAAAAGACCAGATTACAGAGATAGCAGACGACCTGATGGAGAAGAATAACCTGAAATTTGATTATAAAGTGGGAACCATGATAGAGGTTCCCAGGGCTTGTGTGGTAGCTGACGAGATAGCGACCGAAGCCGAATTCTTTAGCTTTGGCACCAATGACTTGACCCAGTTAACCTTTGGCTTTTCCAGGGATGATGTGGGTAAATTTCTGCCTGCCTATATAGAAAAAGGCATACTGGGAAAAGACCCGTTTGCTACCCTCGATATTAACGGGGTAGGCCCGCTGGTAAAGATGGGAATAGAGAAAGGAAGAGCTGCCAGGGAAAATTTAAAGATAGGCATATGCGGTGAACACGGAGGGGATCCAAGTTCTGTTAAGTTCTGCTACAAGGCAGGAATGGACTATGTAAGCTGTTCTCCTTACCGGGTTCCGGTAGCCAGGCTTGCTGCAGCCCAGGCCCATATAGCTGAACAATCATAATACAATCAGGGAGCAGCATATGCTGCTCCCTGAATTCTTCCTATAATTTTTCATACCTAAACCATAATCTGGTAAAATAGGTTATGCCTCTTTTAAAAAAATTGCTGTGGGAGAAGCTATGTCTAAAAGCCTTAAAGAAGGTGAAGTAGAAGAACTTAAAACCAGATCGGACATTGCTGATGTAATAGGCGGATATGTAAGCCTGAAAAAAAGAGGCAAGAATTTCGTAGGTCTATGCCCTTTTCACCAGGAAAAAACTCCATCTTTTACTGTTGATTCAATCAAGCAGCTGTACCACTGTTTTGGCTGCGGAGAAGGCGGAGATGTTATAAGTTTTCTTATGAAAATAGAGAATATGGAGTTTTTGGAAGCGGTAGAGTTTTTAGCCAATAAGACAGGCTATAAGCTTACATATAGCACACGGGAGTCCTCTACATCAAGAAAATTCAAGGAAAAGCTGCTGGATTTAAATGAGCTTGCCAAAAAATACTACCATTATGTATTGTTTAATTCCAAAGCCGGTGGTGCAGCCTTAGAGTACCTGGAAAACAGAGGTTTTAACAAGAAGACCATTGAGCGGTTTCAGGTAGGCTACAGCCTGAACAGCTGGGAGCAGTTTTGCAGTTTTGCCCGGAAAAGGAATTACAGCCCTACGGAACTTATAGAAGCCGGAATGGCCATAAAAAGCAAAAAGGGAAGGCAGGAGATATATGACCGGTTCAGGGGAAGGATAATGTTTCCCATAGAAGACGTAGTGGGCAAAACCATTGGTTTTGGAGCAAGGATATTAAACCCGGGGGCTGACAGGCAGTCAGCCAAATACATAAACACACCCGAAACAAAACTCTATTCTAAAAGCAAGAATATATATAATATATACAGGGCTAAAAATGCTATAGTTGAGCAGAACAGGGCATTGATTGTGGAAGGCTATACCGATGTAATGGCTCTTTTCCAGAATGGTATCCAAAATGTTGTTGCCAGCCTGGGAACTGCTTTAACCTCCGAGCAGATAAAACTTTTGGGCAGGTTTACCCAGAATATAGTTCTTGTTTTTGACAGCGACCAGGCAGGAATGTCTGCATCACTTAAGGGAATGGATAGGCTTAAGGAATACAACCATAGGTTAGACCTTTTTAATGAAAACAATATGAGCATAGAGGTAGCGATTCTGGAGAAGGGTTATGATCCTGCAGATTATACTTTTAAAAGGGGGAGCAGTGCTTTCCTGGACCAGGTCAGGCAGGCGGAAAACATAATTGATTTTACCCTGGATACTATAATGAAGAAGCATGATATTTCCAATATCAACGGCAAACTGAGGGCCAGCAATGAGCTGCTGAAATTTATTCTTACCCTCTCTTCCAAAATAATACAGGAAGAATGCATAAAAAAAGTTTCCAGAAAACTTGATTTAAAAGAAAGCCTGCTGTTTGAAGAACTGGTTAAGATGGGAAGCAGTAGTAAAAAAAATACACATACCCCCGGCGGAAAACTGCCGGAAAAAAATGAAGCACCTTACAAGAAGCTGGAAATTGAAGCGCTTAGGCTTATGATAAACGGCGAAGGATTAACAGATGGATGTTTTTTGGGACTGGATGAAAGTTACTTCAGGTTCGAGGATACTAGAAAGTTATTTAATATATTAAGCAAATTGATTACAGACTACAGGAAGGCATCTAAAAAAATAAACTTTCCCGTAGAAATAACGTCAGATTATTTAGAAGAAGAGGCGGTACAGAAACTTTACAATACCATTTATTTTGATTCTAAACCTTATAAAAACGGCAGGGTGAATTGTAAAGAAGTACTGAAAAATTTAAAATTGGTCAATCTCTTACAGGAAATTGACAGAATCAGGTCAGAGATGTTAAAAATAGAAGAGAGGAAGAAAAAAGGGGAAACCGGAACTGAAATCCAGCAAAAGTATAATCAGCTGTGCCAGAAGCATATAAAGCTGGTGGAACAAGCAATGGCAGAGAAAATTACTTGATATTTTCAATATAATATGTAAAATACTGGTCTTATTTCCATTTAAAATATATTTGAGGTGATAGAAATAATGAAAAGAGGAGCTGAATTCAAGTTAGATGAAGTGAAAGCCCTTATAAGCAAGGGCAAGGAAGAAGGGCTTCTGACTACTGAAGAGATAGGAGAAGCTTTATCTGAGGTGGATCTCACCAAGGAACAGATAGAAAATATATATGATGTACTGCAAAACCTTGGTATAGAGATTATCAGCGAAGAAGATGAAGACCTTGATGTTATAAGCAGGAGTAAAAAACAAGAAGATGCTTTAAAGAAAAAGTTAGACCTTACTATAAAATCTCCTACTAATGATCCTGTAAGGATGTACCTTAAGGAAATAGGTAAAGTAAGGCTTCTTACTGCAGTTGAAGAAGTACAGCTGGCCAAAAGGATAAAAAAAGGTGATATGGCAGCAAAGAGAAAGCTGGTTGAGGCAAATTTAAGGCTGGTTGTAAGCATTGCCAAGAAATATGTTGGAAGGGGCATGCTGTTTCTTGACCTTATACAGGAAGGAAATCTTGGCCTTATAAGGGCTGTAGAGAAGTTTGACCATACCAAGGGATACAAGTTTTCAACCTATGCTACCTGGTGGATCAGGCAGGCAATTACCAGAGCTATTGCTGATCAGGCAAGGACCATAAGGATTCCTGTCCATATGGTAGAGACCATAAATAAATTAATCAGGATTCAAAGGCAGTTGCTGCAGAAGCTGGGCAGGGAGCCTGTTCCTGAAGAGATTGCCAAGCAGATGGACTTTTCTCCAGATAAGGTAAGGGAAATAATGAAGATTTCGCAGGAACCTGTATCACTGGAGACCCCAATAGGAGAGGAAGAAGACAGTCACCTGGGGGATTTTATTGAGGATTCCGAGGTTGAGGCTCCATCGGATGCGGCCTCCTTTACCTTGCTGCAGGAGCAGCTTCAGGATGTCCTAAACACTCTCAATGAAAGGGAGAGGAAGGTTATACAGTTAAGATTTGGGCTGCAGGACGGACATCCCAGAACTCTGGAAGAGGTAGGGCGTGAGTTTGGTGTTACCAGGGAAAGAATTAGGCAAATAGAATCCAAGACTTTAAGCAAGTTAAGGCATCCAAACAGAAGCGGTGCATTGAAAGATTTCCTGGAAACCTGATTGGGAAATTCTGCCGGAAGCTTGCAATAAATATTTTCTATATTATAATAGCTTATCGTGTAAGGCTTTCCCCGATAGCTCAACGGTAGAGCATTCGGCTGTTAACCGAAGGGTTGTAGGTTCGAATCCTACTCGGGGAGCCAGCAAATTTCATTTCAATAATTCTGAAATCTTAAATACTTCTTTTTTATCAACAAATCTGTCATTGATATACTTATGTAGTATGCTTGATATTAATGTCTGATAGGGGATACCTTCGATATTTGCAATGGATTTTAATTGCTCAAGATCATTATTATTAAGTCTTAGAGTCACAACTCTTTTTTTTGAACTTCTTTCTAAAACTGACTCGATATTTTTCTTTTTCTCTTCAGAAACTTTTTTATATTCTGTTGCTTCTCTTTCAATAATCTTTTCATCTGTATCTAATTCATATTTCATTTTAATTCCTCCTTATATATCTTATGAAAATTCCTGCTGGGGAATACTGTTTTTATTATAATGTTGTTGTCATTATCAATAACAAAAGGTACAACATGTATATAATCTCTATATTCAAGAATGAAAATTTGCTGTCCCGCTCTTTTTGGATGTTCTAATATATCTAAATATTTTTTATGAATAATGATATCTAAGATGTCTTCAATCTCAATATTGCGCTCATATCTTAATTTTATGGCCTTATTTTTATCATAGATTATCATAAAATAATTATATAAAATAAATTTATGATGTCAATATATTATCTTTATATTGTAAATTTTTGGGAAATGGGTTTAAAACCTTCAATAAAGAGGCTTACAAAATAAAACTCTTGATTATGGGAATACAAAAATAGTGTTAATTCTATCTAATTTATCTTCTAAAGTACTGGTTTCATTAAAATAAAAAGTTCGGAATATGTCCACTAGGGGGAGCCATGGATTTTTAAATGTCAATGGATTTTTGAATTATTGACAAACTAATTCTAATTTTGTTATAGTATTATTGGATTGTGGATCACGATCGGCAAGTCCCTGAGGGGACTTGTTTCGTTTATGGGAATATTTTTAATCCATACCCTATATAATCAGCACCAGGAAATTGTCTATAAATTTTATCTTCTAATACTTCAAATGCTAAATTAACTCTTTTAGGATAAATAATTTTTGTTGCTATAGGATAGGCAACAAGGTCAGCGATTTGGATACCAATATTATTATCAATTTTATCCACAAATTTAAAAGATTTCATTTTATTTCTAAATCTATTACTCGTTACATAATGGGTCCCATTATGCAGAATTAATTGATATTGAGAGTATAGTTGGTCATCTTCTCTTTTACCACGTGATTCTGCTATTATTTCAATAGAATTACAATTAATATTATCTGTATAAAATATGCTTCTTTCTAAGATAAAAGAAAGTGATATATTGTATGGGTTATCTGCTCTGGGCCCATATTGTTGGATAAGCTTATTTTTTTCTATTGCTGAAGCAATAATTGTGAACTCTGATGTTTGTATTAAATTATCTAAATCTTTGTAAAAATCTATTCTCTTATTTATATCTCCAAGACACTTAAATTCCTTTTGCCATTTCCTAATATCTCTTGAATGCAAAATGATTTTATCAGTCCCAAAGTGCTTGATTTTCAATTCTTTTGCTCTTTTTAGAAATATAGTTTTAAAATAAGTTTCTTTAAAAATACAACATGCAAGCAGAAATATTGGGTATTCTCGATTTATTTTTTTAGGCCATGATGACCAGACTCGTCTAAAAATAAAAAATAAGTTTTATTTTCTAAATCAAAAATCCACAATTATTAAGATAAGTATTTATTGCATAATCAAATAGTTTATAGTATTTTTAATATTATTGATTTTATCAATATTAAACATATTATCAAAATAAAAAGTTCGAAATATGTCCACTAGGGGGAGCCAGCAAATTTTAATATACATCATCATGTTTTCCTAAATCAATCGGAATTATCGTGTTTTCTTCAATAATGAAATCAATGCATATCCTATATGAGATATTAATTGAAACTGAATATAAATCTGATAATTTACCTTTTAATTTATGCAAGCGAAGTGATGGGTGAAATACATTTATTTCGATTAACTTTAAAGTCTTTTCGTATTGAGAAATAATTTCAGGGTGATTTTTTAAAAACTTTTTGGCTCTCTTAATATATGTCTCTGTATATATTATTTTATTCACCGGTTATTCTTCTAATGTGTTCTTCAACAGATTCTTCAATAAATTTGCCATTTTCCATATCTTTTCTTGATTCGATAAGGGCAATTTCAAGCTCGCACTCTCTCAAGCTATTATATGCTGCAATAGGCAAAACGACATATTCACTCTTTCCTCTTACAGTAATAATAACTGCACTGTCGCTTGAGGTCGCATCTTTTAATGCTGAAGCACCTTTTTGTTTTAATTCGTTTGCTGTTAATATTTTTACCATAATAATACTCCTTTTAGTACTTTAAATAGTACTAAATAATATACTTTTTGTCAATTACTGCATAAAATTTATTTTCAACTTTAATAATTCATTAAGAAATTGGTTCGAAATTTCATCTGTTGGGGGAGCCACTTCAGAAAACCATATAGCATATATCATAAAAACAGAAAACTGTAATTCTTAATTTATAATAAAAATTGGCTCTTTTTAAGAACATTGTTGATATATAAAGATAAGTTTAAAAAATACGACATACTTTGAAGAGAGAGAAACTTTTTCAACCGTCTGAATTTGGTTCTAATGCATTTAATCAATTATCTGAACTATTTATTAGAAATAGTATGCAGGTATTAGTAAAAAAGAGGGGAAAACTAAGAATTAAGCCAATAAATTCAAAATAAAAAATCAACAATCCTTAAAAAGAGCTAAAAAATTATTGACATTATAAACATATTATCTATTTACTTAAACTTTTTATAATAATTTAGAATAGAGGTTAGAATAATAAGTATCAGTAAAATAGCTATATTTATATATAAAACACTGTTTTTTGAATAGTATTCTGAAAAATACCCTGAAAGATACTGAAACACCATTGTTCCTAAGTTTGCAAAAGCAACCATTAGCCCGGAAACAGAGTTGGCATATTCCGGAAAAAGTCCTGACCCTATGGAAAAGACAATTGGAAAATTGCCAGCAATAGTAATACCAAATAAGAATATCAGGATATTCTTAAATATCAAATCTTGTATAAACAGAATTCCTATAAGCAGGCATAAGGATGCTATAAAACCAAAAAGCAGGATACCCTTCTCTTTGAAATGCTTGATCAATTTGCCCCGTAGCATCATACCAATGAAAATAGCTACACCATATATTGCAAGGAAAAGAGAGCTAATGTTAATTTCTATATCAACATTCTGAAAATAAGACGTAAACCACATAAAAAAAGTATTCATAACGGAAGCATAAAAAAAGATTATCATCCCGCACATAACAAAACTGTTATTGGAAATAATACTCTTGTTAGTCATAAACAAGGTCTTTAGATCGTTCCTTATACGAACCGCCCTGGGCACCTTAAGCTTCCATAATATAACCACTAAAGCAAACAGTAATATCAGACTAAAAAGATAGTAATTACGCCAATCAGCCTTTATAAAAAGCATCAGACTAACCATAATAGGAGCAATAACAAAACCTGCTACAACTCCCATATCTAATTTAATTAGGCTTGATGTCTTGCGGGTGGGATACAGACTTCCTATGATAGAAAAATTTCCTATAACCAGAACTCCAAATCCAGATTGTAGCAGTAAGTACGCAACCATAAAGGTGGGAAAGGAATGTGAAAAATACAGCATCATGGAACCAGCTATGCTCATGCCCAATCCGATATAAAGGACTTTCTTTAGACCTATTAGCTCTATGAGATTGCCGGCACTTAGTGATACTAAAAACAAGGGAAAAATACTTACAGAAATAGCTGAACCTATAAAGTCCAAACCTATTTTTAGCTCTTCTGAAATAAGCGGTATTAGAGGACCAATGATCAGCCTGGATACAGATAGCACAAGTAGCTGCGAAAAACCAAATACAAGTATCTGATTTTGCTTTATTCTATTAACAGTCTTATTTGCCATTAAAAAGCTTTTAAAAAAATGATTGCTTGTTTTAAAATACTAATCTTAAAACATGAATTATTCAACTTTAAGTTTGAGGAATTAAAAATATGGCAGAGCATATGCAAGACTGAATTCTTAAAGTATGGAGTTATTAAAAGCGTTAATCATGTCATGATAATGTCTATAATATGCTTTTTAAAACATACACTTATATTGTTTATTTAATAAGTAAGCTTTTTAATTGGCTCTTTTTAAAAGTATTGTTGAAGTACGAACATACGTTTGATAATATAGGTCTAAATTAAGTATGTTCGAAAGGAAAAGTATGGCAAAAGATACAAAAAAGAAACTCTACCAAATGCTACTAGACCTCTCAGAGGATGAAAAGAAAGAAATTATCGCACTACTTTCCGGTAAGAAAATGGAAGAAGGGGAAAATCAATCCGATATAATATCTGAGATTAGAGCCAGGCGCTTTGCAAGTGGATACTGTAGCAAAGGATAAAACCATTCCAGCAGCAAGAAGGGCTCTTCTGCTGGGAGCATGTTCTGTAAAGGTGGTGTAGAAAATCAACAATACTTGTAAAAAACAAAGAGCCTTTTAATTTAATCATTTCATTCATAAATTGGTTCGAAATTTCATTACTTGGGGGAGCCAGCAATCAATCATTTTATTTTTAACTCATCTTTTATAGTGAAAATGACACAGTTGAAAATCTATAATCTTTTTTATTGTTAAACAATTTAAGAATAAATATAATTAAGGGGAGGGAGGTCAATTAGCTCCACCTCTGCTAAAATGAATAGAGAAACATTCATAATGAGCAAAGAAATATTGAAATTGGCATTAGTTGAAGGATTTGACTACTCGAATACTTACCGGGGATTTGTGGAAATGCTTTCTGACGACATTGCCTGTGCGAATTTCTTGTCAAAATTGCTTTGGCCTGAAGGATTTATCTGTCCATCATGCAAAAAGTCTTCAGTTCCATGGAAGGAAAGCCTTGGACCGATTGGCTTGTCCAATTTGTCGCCATCAGGCATCAGTGACTACAGGAACAATCTTTGATAAAACAAGAACACTGCTAACGATTTGGTTTGAGGCAGCTTGGCACGTAACCATGGCTAAGAGCGGAATTATCGGCTAAAACCTTAGGGTGTGCTCTGGGTACAAGCTACCGAGTAGTATGGACAATGCTACAGCGTTTTAGGGCGGCGATGGTAGACGCTTAAAAGTAAACAATTATCAGGCGATGTGGAAGTGGATGAAGCTTTAGTTGGTGGTGGCAAACGAGACCGTGGCACTACTAAAAGTATTGTGGCTATTGCTGTAGAGATCAAGCAACCCAAAGGATTTGGAAGAGTGCGTATGCGCCATGTTCCGGATACTTCTGGTGAAAGTCTTCTACCATTTATATGTAATGTGGTAGTTTCTGGAGCGTTGATACACACTGATGGGTGGCGTGGTTGCAACAGGGTGCCAGAACATGGGAATACAGGTGAAAAGTTACTGTGCTCTCATCTTCTGGGGATCCTTCCCATGTCTCTATGCCAGGTGTTTATCGAGTTCCAAGCTTGCTTAAGCGGTGGAACCTCGGTACCCATCAAGGTTCAGTCATTCCCGGCCATTTGCAATTTTACTTGGAGGAGTTTACATTTCGGTTCAATAGGTGTACTTCTCTTAGCCGTGCACTTGTTTTTAGAAGACTTTTGGAACAAGTATTTGTTACCGGGCCAATTGTCGAGGATGATGTAACTTATGGTTACAATTGGGGAAGCAATTGAACATAGTTTATTAGGTGGAGCAAACTGACTACCCCCTAACAAAACATAAGAAAGGATTTTACATGAAAAAGATAAAATTTGGAAACACAGACCTAAAGGTGAGCAGAGTAGCTTTAGGAGGTATACCCATAATGCGTCTTACTAAAAAGAACGCCGTTAAAGTAATAAGAGATGTTATTAATATGGGTATAAATTTCATAGATACTGCTAATGCTTATGGTGATAGTGAAGAAAAAATCGGAGAAGCTATAAAGAAGTTTAAACGAGAAAAATTAGTGCTTTCTTCTAAATCGAATGCTAAAGATAAAAAAACATTTTTATCTCATTTGGATCTAAGCTTAAAAAGATTAGGTACTGATTATATCGATATATATCATCTGCATGCTATAAATGACCAAGATAATTTTAAAAAAGTCATGGCTACAGGTGGGGCTTATGAGGGATTAGAAGATGCTGTAGCTAAAGGAAAAGTAAGATATTATGCTTTTAGTTCTCATAGCCCTGATGTAGCCGAAAAAATCATGTTGACCAATAAATTCCAAGTAGTCCAAATCCCTTTAAATTTTATAGACACTGAAGCTGAAAAAAAATTGATACCCTTAGCCAAGAAGCTAAATATTGGTTTTATAGCAATGAAACCAATGGGTGGTGGAATGCTTGAAGATGCTAATCTGGCTTTTAGATATCTTTCCCAATTTAAAGAGGTGGTTCCGGATCCGGGGATAGAAGAGACAGAAGAAATGAAAGAAATTGTAGGTATAGTTGAGAATACCAGACCATTAGCTTATAAAGAAAAACAGAGAATTAAAAAAATAAAAGAAAAACTTGGAGATGAATGGTGCCATCGTTGTGGTTATTGCCAGCCTTGTCCGGAAGGAATTCCAATAAGTACTGTTTTAATTACCAAGAGTATAATAAAAAGGACCGATTATGATTCTGCAATCTATTGGCAGGAAAAAGCTATAGAAAAAGCTAGAGGTTGTGTTGAATGTAAAGAGTGTATTGAAAAATGTCCTTATAATCTTAATATTCCAGAGCTGATTAAACAAAATATAGAATATTGGGAAAATTTTAAGAAAAGTTATAATGAAAAATAATAGAAATAACCAGGGTAACATTATACATTCATAGCAAAAACTTTTTAAATTTCAAGCTTAATATAATAAATAAGAGAAAAAGTTCCAATCCTTTAGATCATTATGTTGGAGCTTCTCTTCACAATTTCTTTATGTTTGTACCGTTTACTTTGTAAAATCTTTCGATTCGCTGTTTGTTCTGTTTCAATTTATATAACATCAATTTCCTTTAACCGTAATAATACTTTCAAAAAAAGGTTCGAAGTTTCACTACTTAGGGGAGCCAAGTTTGATTCTTCAAAATTATAATCTCTGAAAAACTTAAAAATGCTGGCTATTTCGGTGGTTCGAAACTTATCATTTTCAATGTAAATACCTTCAGGAAATAGCACATTTTGAAATTTTCTTTTTTTATCAGTATCTAAATTAAGCCATAAATTTGATAGATTAAATAAAAATTTCTTTCCGTATTCAATTAACTGATATATATCTATTAATCCATTTTCATAATCTCATAACTCAGTTTTCTTTGATATAATATCAGTCTCAATTTCATTTTTTTTCTTGGAGTATGTCATTCTGTCAAAGGTACCATCAATTACAAGATCCTCAATCTTTGATTTCTTCTTTTCAATTATTGGGAATAATTTATATCAAAAATATAATACTGTTTATCAAAAAAAAATATTAAATCCCAACGACAAGATTGATGCTTCGATTGACGAGATCTCTGAAAAAATAAAAGAAAGATAGGAAGATTTTGTAATGATGATATGATAAAAATAAAGGAATTTCTAAATCAGATAAATATTGATGATTAGTAAGCAAGGATTTCTGTTTTTATGCAAGATGAATTAGAGACAATAAAAGATAATAATAAGCGTCTTGCAAGAACCTGGCCTCATAAACGCTACAAAGAATTTGAAGCCGAACTCCGGAATTCATCCAGTAGATGGTTCAGGGAAAAAGGATTTAAAACCCATCCCAAAATGCTGTATTGTTTGGATTCTCTTATAAGCTGGCCAAAAAATATTATATGCCCCGAAGTCTCAGAATACATCCTGGAAGAAAACCAGAGAAACCTTGGCAAGGAAGCCTTTCCCTTGCACAAATACCTTCATCACGGATTAAGCAGCCAGGCTATGTTATTTAACCTGCTTGCCCCCCTTATAATAAGGGATGACCTGGATCCATTAAAATCAGTGATAGAAAATGCTGGTATTAACTGGCCTTCAAGCAAAGTATCGGCCAGGTTTGAGTGCTGTGACCGTTCAGTTTTTAATGAAGATTCCGGACAACCGACATCTCTTGATGCTGTAATAGAGGGTCAGGGTAGAAATATATTTATCGAATCAAAACTGGCAGAGAGGGGGTTTGGCAGCTGTTCTGTTTTTGAACGCGGGGATTGTGATGGCAGAAATCCTGTTGTCTATGGTCTTAAAAATTGCTACCTTCACCACATTGGCAGGAAATATTGGGATCTTATGGAAGAATTCAGGTTCGATGAGGAAAAACTCTCAAAGGGGCTTATCTGCCCATTTATAAATTATTATCAATTCTACAGGGAAGTATTATTTTCATTAAAAATAGGAGGCTCCTTTTTGCTTCTTCATGATAAGAGGAATCCAGCATTCTTAGAAGCGTCTGATGAGAGCAAAGAAAGAGGCCTGTGGCCATTTCTTGTTTCTTTCATACCCAGGAAATATAGTCATCTGGTCAGCAGGATAACGATACAGGATCTTGTAGGGGAAATATCAAGATCTGACAGACATATAGATTGGATAGGGGAGTTTAAGAGTAAGTACGGTCTTGATTAAGAAAACCTACTAGACATAGAACCAAATTCTTAACAAATGAAAAACCTGAAATAATAAAAAGGAGCCGATCAGTAATGCAGATAGAAACATTAAAAGTTTCAGTCGGCGGTTCAGTGTAGAAATAGACTTTGAAAATTCTGTGGCACAGTATATTGCCTATAAAAAATGTTTTGTAAAGGAAGATAAAGAGAAAATTAAAATTCCTAATAAAAAATTGGCTGCCTTTACTAATTAACTAGATTCAATAGAAATTACTAAATGGGAAAAAATTATAATAACAATGAAGTATTGGATGGGACAAGTTGGTCCCTTGAAATCTATTTTGATAATAGTGAAGTTTTTAGTTCCAAGGGGAGTAGTGATTTTCCTGAAAAGTGGAACACGTTTTGCCTGTTTATCAGGGAATTAATTGGAAGAGATTTTAGTTGAGCATATAAGATAATATGGAAGACAAACGCAGACAAAAATTAACAGACCTGGGAGCCGAAACCCTGGCAGATGCGCTGCTGGAACTTGCAGAATGGTCCGATACTGCAGATAACCTGGTTGAGCGCATGATCTCCGGTCCTGAAGAGAATATACAGCGGTTCAAAAAGAAGCTGTCCGGGATAAAAAGGTCCAGGCATTTTTATGAGTGGAATGAATCCGAAGATTTTGCCCAAAAGCTTGGGGAATTGCTGGAAGACCTGAGGGCAGGAGTTAAGGACCCCTCTACGGGTCTTGAGCTTATCTCGCTTTTCTATAAGGCAGATGAGGAGATATTTAATCAATGCGACGATTCCAGCGGCAATATAGGGGATATATTTTGTTATGATGCAAAAGAATTATTTACCAGGTATGCGGCAGAATGCGAAGACAAGGAAAAAGTTGCTGGCATCATACTTGAGCTTAACAGGAATGATGATTACGGGATAAGGGATACACTGATTGACTGCGCTTCGGAATGCCTGCCTGAAAAAATGATCCGGTCCATGATCGATAAGATCCAGGAACTGGCCGATAGTGGAGAGGGGAGCCGCTGGAGACGGCATTACCTGGGCCTTGTCGGATCATTGGCGCGGCAGATAAAAGACGCAGAGCTCTTTAAGCAAATACAGGTTGCTTCCAGTGAAAAACTATCAGCAGCTGCATTATATGATATTGCCTGTGTATATTTTTAAAAGTGGTGATGCAGAAACCGCTCTTTCATGGTTGAAAAAGATTCCCGAAGATGATTCATTACGGAAGTATGAGGCAGAGGAGCTTTTGGTAAAGATCTATCAAAAGCCTGGCTATAAGGATAAATTGATAGATCTTCTCTATAAAAGATTCAGATCTTATCATTCTACAGAAAGACTTCAGGAGTTACTGAATGTTATCGGGGCTGGGAAAAGGGATGAAGTTTTATCAGAGGCAGTGGCTTCCATAGTTTCAAATGACAGGTTAAGCCTGAATGATGCTCAGTTCTTAATGAATCGCAAAGATCGATGAAGCAGAGGAATATATTATTAATAGGGCCGGACAGCTTGATGGGGATCATTATACAGGCCTTCTTAATTTAGTAAAATTAATGGAGTCAGAGGGGCGTTTCCTTGCAGCGAGTGTTATTTACAGGAGCCTCCTGTTCTCAATTCTGGATCGGAGATATTCAAAAGCATATTACCACGGTATCCGCTACCTTAAAAAACTGGATAAAATGGCGGTAAGGGTCTCTGATTGGAAAGACTTTGAGGATCATTTGATATTCAAGGAACGGATTTATAATGAACATAAAAGGAAACGGAGCTTCTGGGGCGGTTATGAAAATGAAGATTGATTACGGTGTCATCCGGACACTATAACGGAAACATCCGGACAGGGTAACGGGACTATCCGGACACCTAAAATGTTTTTTATAATTCTATCAAATAAATACTGATCTCAAGGCTTAAATAATTCTCTGTTTTTGCTTTGAAAAATTTAATACAACAAAAGTTTTTAATGTAACATCGGCTATGCTATATTTGATATAAGAAACAATAATTGAAAGGATCTAAGAATAAATGGCATACAAAATCAAGATATCCATAAAAGGCATAGAACCGGAGATATGGCGGAGATTAAAGATTCCGGGAGGCATAACTTTCCAGCAGTTTCACCAGATAATACAGGCTTCTTTCGGCTGGCTGGAATACCATCTATTTAAGTTTGATTTCCCCAATATTGTCATAACCGAGCCGTTTGATGATTATTCGCCGGCTGAATTATTTGGGGATGATATAGTGGAGCTTGACCCGGAGGATACCACAATCGATAAATTCCTTGATGAACATGATGAATTTGAATACGAATATGATTTTGGCGATACCTGGAAGCATAAGATCATTGTAGAGAGAAAGCTCAAGGATACAAAGAGAAATTCAATGCCAGAATGTATGGGAGGCGCAAGGGAAAGACCTCCGGAGGATGTAGGAGGGATTTCCGGTTATACTGATTTTGTTAGGATAATAAGCGATAAAAGTAATCCGGAAAGGCAGAATATGCTGGACTGGGCCGAAAAGGATACCAGGGGACGCATTTATGATCCTGAATATTTTAACAAGAATGAGGTTAATAGAAGATTGTATTATGCTCTGGAAAACAATGAATTTGATGCCCTCCGTCTATTAACCGGCGAAGGCCTTATCGGCAAAGTCGACTGGGGCTGGACTGACGCATGCATCAAGACCTATGGTAAGACGTATACTATGCAGCAGATCGGGAATATGTTGCTCAGGATCGGCACAGACAGCATCGTTACGATAAAGGTAGAACCTTTTAATCTTAGGAAGTATAGATAAAAAAGAATGGAGGCGGTTGCCTGTCAACTACAAATAACAGCAGCAGGATAGATGAAACTATCATCAGAATAAGGGGAAAGATATATGGCAAGAATCGGCAGAAATCAACCATGCCCCTGCGGCAGTGGGAAAAAATATAAAAAGTGCTGTTATGGGAAAAATAATAAAGGCAAAATACTTTTCTCAAGTGGTCTGCGTAAAGATTTGCCTGAAGGAACGATTGTAACTCCCAATACCCGAAATGAAAAAATGTCAGAAATATTACTTGAATTTGCAGAACCTTTAACCGATGAATGTGAAAGCGATAGGGCATTTTTTAATGCAATTCAACTTTCCGCATTAGCCTGGAATTCTTCTTCCTTTCCCCCGAAAGAAAGAAAAAAATTGATAGATGGGGATATTGAAAAATACATAAAAGACAACCTTGATAAAAAAACGGTAAAAGCAATTTTATCAATGATGCTGGAACGGAAAAAAAAGAGCTTTTCCCATATAAAGATGATGATAGTGGATCTTGAAATTTCTCGTAAAGATGGACAGCACCAGCTAAATGTAATGTCTGCACCAATAAATGAGTGATCCCTGTAATTATACTCACTGTTTTTATCTATATATACCACATATTTGTGAAAATTTGAAAAGGCTGGAATCCCTGTGTTTAAAGGGGTTTTGGCCTTTTTTTGATCCTTTTTGCTGTCAAAGTCAGGTTATTGTACATAATGTAAGCTTTGGACACTTTAGCTCATTTTTTGCTTTCTGCCAAAATATTTTTTATCTCTGCCCTGCGAAGCCTCTTTTTGGCAAAGTCAATACCCAGGGCATCACCTATGGCATCTGATACCCTGCTCCTATAATCAAAAAGATAAAGGTTATCCTGCTCATTGGAGCAGGATATACAATTAAGGCACTCCATTATATTTTCCGGGGAATACTTCCTGCCTATCTTTTTACAATAAAAAATTCCCTTAAAGCCTTATAGCGGGGGATCTGGGGGAATGGTGTTAGGGCTATGCTGTCAAACTAACGCGCATTAACTCTAAGTCTATAATTTTTAAAGTTTTTAAACCCATAAGCTCTACGGGATTACTATTTTCCTATTATTCTTTTTAAGTATTGATGCAATTCTTTTTTTCTGATAAACTACGAATGTAGTTAATTGTAATAATGAGGTAATATTGATAATTTTTGATTCTTCTACATTGATTTTGTTAGCTAAGGTGGATATTCTAAAATTGGTTTTAAAGCAGCATATTGGAGTTATACCCGAAATAGTAAAAAAAGAAGTTTTATTTAAAGAAACTATGGATTCCAAAATTATTAAAGGATTTATTGATGAAGGAAGGATCAAATTAAATAAAAATCCAAATAAGAAAGTTATTGAGAAGGTTTGTAAAGATTTTTCTTTAGGGAAAGGCGAAGCGGCCGCATTAGTCTTAACTAGAGAGAATAATTATATTTTTGCAACTGACGATGGATTAGCTATTAAAGTTTGTAAAATATTTAATATAAAATTTGTAACAGCAATTCATTTTTTAGTTAGCGCAGATATGGATAAAAAAATTGCTTTGGCAAAACTTAATTTACTTCAAGAATTTGGGCGTTATTCGATAGATATAATTAAAGATGCCAAAAAACGTATAAGGAAAGGTAATTAAAATGAGTGTAATGAGTCTCCGTTTAAATAGGGAGGAATTAAATAGAATATCTAAGTTATCAGCACAAAAAAAAGAAGCAAAGTCAGCAGTAGTAAGAGAATTATTAAGGGAAGGATGGATGTTTTATTGGCTTAAATTATATAGCACGGGTAAAGTGTCTATTGGAAAAATGGCGGAAGAACTTGACCTATCCATAAATGATGTTTTAGACTTACTTGCTGAATTTGGTATAAAATCATCTATTCGTTATGACGACTACTTGGAGGCATTTAAAAACTTAAAAAATAACTAAATTAATTAACCGATTATTATATGCACTATCTAAGAGTTGTGTTTACAACTACTTAATAAAAATGCTCTTTGAAAAACAAATAAAAGTATAGGGCTTTAGTAGATATAACCCTACCTCCAAGTTAAAATATTTGATTAGACAAATAAAAAAATAAGTTCGAAATATGTCCACTATGATACTGGGAGAACTTTTTATTTCCCTGTGCTTGTATTATTATTGTATATAGAAATATTGATTAAGATATTTTCATCTTATTAAAAATACAATTATTATAGAATATACCATTTTAATCTAATTTGCAAAAATTTTTATGAGGCTACCATTATGGTCTAGGAAATTGAGGTCCATAGAGATTTTTTTATACCATACCCTATAACCTAATATGTCAAAACAAGGCATATAGAAGCTTTTTAGGCAACACCGAACCTTATATAAATAAATTTTTATGATGTCAATATATTATATTTATATTGTAAATTTTTGGTAAATGGACCTAAAATCTTCAATAAAGAGGCTTAGAAAATAAAACTCTTGATTATGGGAATACAAAAATGGTGTTAATTCTATCTAATTTATCTTCTAAAGTACTCGTTTCATTAAAATAAAAAATTCGAAATATGTCCACTAGAGGGAGCTATCGGCCCTAATCTCTAACAACAATGGAAACTACTATCCAGATTACAGATTAACTTATTCTAAAATTTATTTTGATTTATGGTATATAATAGGTATAATAAATATACCTTGGAATTTGAATTCGATAAGAGAAAAAGTAATAGCAATAAGAAGAAGCATGGCATTGATTTTTGCGAAACACAAAAACTATGGGATGATACAGATTTTATCGAGATACCGGTAAGGACCAGTGATGAGGAAAGGTCAGTGGTAATCGGAAAAATATCGGAAAAACATTATTCTGCTGTTATAACATACCGAAGTAAAAATATAAGAATAATTTAAGTACGGAGGTCAAGAAAGGAGGAAATTGATATTTATGAATGCTCATGATTTCGATAAAGAATTTGATGAAAATAAGGACATATCTAGATACCTTGATATATCCAAGGCAAAAAGACCAGGGCAGGTGAAAAAAAGGGTTAATGTCGATTTTCCTTTATGGATGATTAATCTATTGGATAAAGAAGCTAAAAGGCTAGGCGTGCCAAGACAATCTATTATTAAAGTCTGGGTGGCAGAACGCCTTGAGAAGGTTTCTTAAATCTAATACTCTATAATTATTTTAATCTTAAAAGTTCTCGCACCGGCATGATCCGGGGAGCCAGTCTTTGGGTTCTACTTCCCTCAACCAAAAGATTTAGACTGATAACATGATATAAACTGGTGTTTATTTTTTATGAAATTTATTAAAAAGATTTAAACAATTATCCCGGGTTAATAGATGTTTTTCAACTTCACGTTCTAAAAAAGGGACAATATCCTCTGTTGCTTTTTTCCAATCTATTGCTTTGACACGTAAAGAAATAATATCGGTCTTCCAGGCTTTTATTTATAGGTGCAGTGTATTCACCAGCAGCAATAGGGTAATTAATCTATTTCTTTTTTATAAACGACTGCATGGTTGATTTCTGCTCAAATAATGACCCAGGGTTTAACGTCCTTTTAAATCCATTATCACTTAGATCCGGAAAGTCCTTTTACCTTATTCTGGTCTGGCCATTTTTGTCTGCTTTAAACTGTGAGGAAGGAGTAGTAGGGAGATGCTAATCCTGCTTTTTGAAGCAACTATCCTAATTGGTAAAATCAACAACTTTTTCTTTCTCATTTTACCTCTCCTCGGTTATAAAAATACCAAGTATTACTAAATAAAAAACCCGGCTGGTCATTTAGTCGGGTTCGTTGTTGGCTAAGCTTTTTTATGCAACTTGTGTCAAATTACAAATAGAAAAACCTTAAAAACTACTGAATTATTATATATATGATATAGGTATAATTTTTTATTGCTTATTTATATGTCAATAATAAAAATAGTTATTTCTTTCATAATTTGGTTCATAATTTTCTGAAATTCGCTGTCTATTTGGCTTAAAATCTTAAAACCTGAGGATAATTTTAGATAAAATTAAGCCTGAAAAATGGCGCTTTTACTATGCCGCTATTTTATTTTAAATCATAATGTTATCCCTCAGCCTTTATCATCAGCTCAGTAGTTTATTGCAATAAAAGAATGCAATTTTATGGGCTGTGCCTGAATAACTCATAAACAATGTTGTAGTTTTAGAATTCATTGGTAATTATATCTGTTAAACCGCAAACCTTGTAATCTAAATCTTGCATTTATTTCCTATAGCATATCTAAAGATACGGCTGCTATGCTGGTCTAATAGCCAGTAAAAATCCATACTTTTTATACCCAAAAACCAGACTTGCTGCGGTTATAATATCATAAACTAAAACATACAATATACATAAAAGTGTTCTCTTGGTAATAAAAAAGATATCTCGCATTAAAGGCTTTTTTGAAAATAGAAGTATATGGATTGTAATTGAATATGAGATTAAAAAAGCAATAGAAACAGAAAACTGGACGAAATAATTTTAGGTAGAAATTTTTTATTACATTTATTTCATCTAAAATTATTATGTGGATGTTTCTTTTGATTTTACATAGATAGATTTGAAAAAGGTATGTGTAAAATAAGAGGAGGTGAAATTATGAGAACTAAATTAACCCTTATTATTCCTTTAATAGTGACTCTGTCTCTTCTATTTATTCCTTTTAACCTAATTTATGCCCAAGATGAGACACCAGAAGTTACGGTTGAAGATCAGACCATAGGAGAAGACAATATGGTCACTGTTTCAGAAGTAATTTCTCCAACACAAGGATGGATAGTTATACATCAGGAAGTAGATGATTCTCCTGGGCCTGTTATTGGTCAAGCTATGGTAGAAAGTGGAACAAATACTAATGTAATGGTAGAAATAGATCCAGCCATGGTAACAGATACGCTGTTTGCTATGTTACATGAAGACACAGGGGTAACGGGAGAATATGAATTTCCAGATGCAGATCCACCCGTAACAGATGAAGAAGGAAACGTAGTTATGGGTATCTTTTCAGTTGCCGTTGAAGAACCTGTAGAAGAACCGGCAGCAGAAGAACCGGCAGCAGAAGAACCGGCGGATTTACCAGAAACCGGATTTGATTTCCTTTCATTCTATTTAATTGCTGGGATTCTGTTGATTATCGGAGCATTAGGAATACTATACCTTAGAAAGCCTAAGGAAGAATAGAAGAATAATATAGGGGGCAATACTGTAAAATGCCCCCTATATTAATAATATCTCTTTGAATCCTGTAAATTTGTATACAAATATAACATTAACCAGTTTATATAAAAGTGAGATTAAACAAAAAACGAAATTACCTGCTGCAATACTTATGTCGTTAGAGCATCCTGGTATTTTTGCTACAAAACAATTATAAAAAATTTAAAAAAAAGAAGGAGGGGAGCCATGTTAGACAATAATATCTATAATCTAATGGCACAACTGACTGAAGAAAATAAGAGTCTGTGGAGGATAAAAAATAACTATATTGATGATGCTTCAGGGTGCAATGAGTGCAAAGATTTCTGGCAGAAACTGGCAAATGATAAAGAGGAGCATATCCGTGATCTTGTTGCATTAATAAAAGGTCATTTTGAGTAAAAGCCTATGAAGCTTACATTAGCCTTAACAAGCTTTTAAAGTACATTGGTCTAAATATGATTGTTGGTAGTGAAGCGTTTGCAGCAGGTAGGATAGATAGTTTTTGGACCAACCTTGCTTCAGAAATAAAGAAAAACCCAAAAATATATTTCTTGGATACAGGGTTAAGAAATAGGGCTGTCAATAATTATAACCTTCTAAATTTAAGAGTAGACTCTGGCAGTCTGGCTGAAAATGCAGTTTTCTCAAACCTTCTAAAAAAGGGGCAAAAAGGGTTAAGGTACTGGAGGACTATTCATAAAGCTGAAGTAGATTTTGTCATGAAAACAGAAAATGGATTAATGTCTATCGAGGTTAAATATTCTTCTCTAAATGCAGCTAGAACCAGCAGAAGCTTTAGAAGTTTTATAAACAGATATAACCTTCCTAGAGGCTTAATACTGACCAAAGGCTTTTGGTGCAAAAGAATAATAGAAAATACAACTGTATTATTTATTCCTATGTGGTTCACTTAATAGTAGCTGATACAGTATGTAAACTGGTTTTCATTAGGAGAGCCAATTAAGACATCTACGTCATATAAATTTTAATCAGCTAATATGAAGATCAAGACCCCACATTCATGAGTTTTTATCATATAAATATGTAAATGAAATCCTGATTATAGTTTTCCAACAAAAAACTCCTATATATGTCCCAGCTGGTTATGGGAAGCCTTTACTTTTAATATCACCATAATCTGTACTTTTTACGCATCAAATAATAAAAAATAAAAATAGTTGTAATTAAAGAGGAAGTTGTTTAACATGTCATAGCCTTAATAAGATTCAAAGAAAATTAAATAAATAATTATGGAAATTAGAAATATAGCAATAATCGCACACGTTGACCATGGCAAAACTACTCTCGTGGATTCTTTGCTTCGTCAGTCAAAGACAAAACTCAATAAGGAAATTGCATTATCGGAATGTATAATGGACAGCAATGAGATTGAGAGGGAACGAGGCATAACCATTTTTTCTAAAAATGCTTCTGTGGTCTGGCGTGGAATAAAGATAAATATTATAGATACGCCAGGACATGCAGATTTTGGTGGAGAGGTGGAAAGAGTGTTGAAGATGGCCGAAGGTTCACTTCTGCTGGTAGATGCACAGGAGGGACCAATGCCGCAGACACGTTTCGTGCTGAAAAAAGCACTTGAACTTAAACATAAAATAATAGTTGTGATTAATAAAATAGATAAGCCTAATGCCAATATAGACAAAGCTTTAAATAATACCTTTGACCTTTTTATAGATTTGGGAGCTGATGAAGCCACAGCAGATTTTCCTGTTGTCTATACTTCATCTAAAATGGGTAAATCAGCTCTTTATCCTGAGTTAAACAGGATGAATGACATCGCTCCTCTATTTGACGAAATAATCAGCTATATACCTGTACCTGCCGGGGATGCTGAAAAACCTCTTCAGATGCTGGTAACATCAGTTAACTGGGACAATTATAAAGGCCGTGTTGCAACTGGAAAAATATATAATGGAAAAATACAGGCAGGACAGGAAGTCATGCAGATAAACCGGGAAGGCCATCTGAAAAGATACCGTCTGAGTTCATTGATGACTTTTCAGGGACTTGCACAATATGAGATAGATGAAGCTAAAGCAGGTTCAATAGTTAGTATCGCAGGAATCCCTGATATAATGATTGGTGAGACAGTTGCTGATATTGAAAATCCAGTCGCATTGCCACTGATAAAAATTGAAGAACCTACGGTAAAAATGACTTTTTCTGTCAATACATCGCCGTTTGCAGGCAAGGAAGGTCAATTTACAACTTCAAGACAAATAAGGAAAAGACTATATAAAGAGCTTGAGAATGATGTGGCTATGAGAATTGAGGAAAATAGTACCAGTGGATGGACAGTATTAGGCAGGGGTGAGCTCCACCTTGCTATTTTTATTGAAAGGCTCAGGCGTGAAGGGTTCGAATTGCAGGTTTCACAGCCGCAGGTAATCATAAAGATTATAGCAGGGATAAAACACATACCTTATGAAGAAGTATTTATTGAGGTCCCTGAAGAATATTCTGGTGCTGTAATCCAAAAGCTTGGAGGCCGTTATGGAATCATGAAAAAAATGGAAAAGAAAAAGGGTATAGCTTATCTTGAATTTATTATACCTACCAGCGGACTTTTTGGTTACAGACGGGAATTCATGACAGATACCAGGGGTCTTGGAATAATGAATAACCTTTTTCATGGGTATCTTCCGGAAAAAGGTGAATGGGAGGAACGTGAAAGAGGTTCGCTGGTCGCACATGAGACCGGGATTACAAGATTATATGGATTGACCAATGTGCAGGACAGGGGTGACTTATTTTATGGTCCGGGAATAAGTGTTTATAAGGGACAGGTAGTAGGCCAGAACTCCAGGCGGGAAGATATATGGGTAAATGTGTGTAAGGAAAAGCAGCTTTCAAATATGCGCTCTAAGGGTGAGGGCAGTATGGAACATTTTAATGTACCAAAGAATATTGGTCTCGACGATGCCCTTGAATATATCGATGAAACTGAACTTGTAGAAATCACACCTCAATCAGTACGTATCAGGAAAATAGCTTTATCGGAACTTGAAGCAAAGCGAAGCAAAAAAGTTTCAAAAGTATAATAGAAACTCCTTAAAAAGTTCTAAATTTCACTACGTTTAGAGGATGTTTTAAAAATATTTCTTTTTAAAAACTCTATTCTGGTATAAATATCTCCAATTGAGTTCAATAAATTATTTCTATCACTGTAGCAGATGGTGAGCTATCTCAAAAATTATTATTGGTACTTTAAATGATACAATTATTTAAATATTTTATTTATGATTCTAGTTTTCCCTCCCCAGCCAACTCTAATACTGTAAAGAATTGCTTCTAAGCCATATAAATATTTATAAACAATCAGATGGGAAGGGTTATGGCTAAATTCCGGCAGAGTTATATTATTAAAACAGCCACACTTCTTGTGCTTGATTGGGCTATAGGTATTGAGCGTTTTTATTTTCCTTATTTGAAAACATTTTTAGTAACTTTCCTTCCAGCATTTTATATTTGCAGCTGGAGTCAAAATCAAGTATACGGTGGTTTAATGTTTTGGGAACTCAGCTAATAGATGATGAAATAGCGCAGTTTGTCTTCATTCTTTTTTTATGGTTGTTCTTCAAGCTGTCTTGCATGTTTTTTTATTTCTTTTAATTAAGGAAATTATTGTACTGGAGAGAACCCAGGCTATTAAGCTCAGAATAATTGTAATAACTTAAAATAACCTCTTTTAAAAAATTGGTTCGAAATTTCAAACATTAGGGCCCTCTTTCAGATATTTACCTCACATAAATGAAAAATATTCAATCAATTAATGTAAATAATAAAGGGATGGAATAACTAGGAAAAGTCTAATTATTATTACCTTATCAACAAACGGCCAGAATATAAATGCTAATTTCAAAATTATTAAATTAGACGATTCTTAAAAAACTGAAGCGTATTTATCTCTAAACTGGTCTAATTATTAGGATAAAACTAGTCAAACTAAGGTTATTATTATGGTGCTCAAAGATTATACTTAATTAGACTTTAAAAAAAGTTTTAAAGAAGGAGTGATTTATTATGATGTGGGGTTGGCCTACTATGATGGGCGGTCTGGGTTGGATCGGCATTATCCTGGGTTTTATTTTTTTTATACTGATAATAATCGGGATAGTGCTTTTAATAGTCTGGTTAATAAAAAGAACAACTTATCCTGGAACTGAGCCCAAGACAAAAAACAAAGCTTTAGAAGTTATAAAAGAAAGGTACGCTAGAGGAGAAATATCAAAAGAACAGTATGAAAGTATCAAAAAAGATCTGCTGAGCTAATAATTTGGAAGGTACTATAAAAAAATGAAAAAATATAAAGGACTATTAGTAATATCTTTGATGCTTATTGCTGTAGGTTTGATAGGTATTATGTCTTTAGGTTTAATTACAGGCGGTTTTAGCCAAGGGCCAGTTTGTAGATTCAATCAAGGGATAATGAGTGACATTGACCGCCATTTTATTGAGGAGATGATTCCTCATCACGAGGATGCAGTGCATATGGCAGAACTGGCTCTTACCAAAGCAGAGCATGAAGAACTAAAACAGTTATCAGAGAACATAAGAGATAATCAATCACGAGAGATTGAGGATATGCGTTCATGGTACAAATCTTGGTATGGTACCGAAGTTCCAGAATCTGCAATAGAAGGTATGGGAATTATGGGAGACATGACTGACCTTAAATCACTTGAAAATGCAGAACTATTTGACAGGGAATTCATTGAGCAGATGATTCCCCATCATCAAACGGCAATAATGATGGCTTCTATGCTTCTAAATAGAACAGAGCATGAAGAAATGAAAAAGCTGGCCAAAGATATTATCAGGACACAGACCAAAGAAATCAATCAAATGAGCCAATGGTATACTGAATGGTATTGATTTTTCACATTTATCTTATGGTTTTAGAAATCACACAATCTTCATGGAGTAAGTTTACCAAAATAGAATAAATTGTATGAACAGCCATTTACACTCAAAAGACTAATTGAATATTCCATGATTTCATATTATCCACCTAGATTTGTAGTCTTAATCCATAGATAGTAATCAATTCTTTTAAAAAAATTGGTTCGGGATATCAAACATAAGGGAGCCAGATTATTTTCCCACAGGACAAGTTTTTACACATATTCCACAGATAGTCTCATTTTTCCCCAGGTTCTTTAGTGAAAGTTTCTTGCATTTCTCCATGCATGAAAAGGCATCGAAAAAAGCATCTCTATCTTTATTTATATCCCATTCTTTGCCACTCCCAGCTCCAGCCGGGCACAGTTCAATACAGATATTACAGTTCCCGCATCTGCTTTCTGTTACAGGTATAACTAACTTTTCAATAGGAATTCCATTTTTTTGAATACATTCTTCAAGAAGAACTGAAACAAACCTAACTCTTGGCCCGAATTTCTCTGTGACCATCAAATCAGTTTTTCCGATCCAGCCAAGGCCTGCCCTGGTTGCAGCCATTTTATGGGAAAAATAATAGGTAAGTGTTTCTGGGTTATAATTCTTAACATCCTTACTAATACCAGTAGGTTTAATAAGTTTGTTAGATATTTTTCTTGAATCAAGATAACCTGATAGCTCTAAGCCGATTTGATACAACTCTATATTTACTCTATTATAAAGTTCATAATACCGGGGTGTTGGGCCATTTTCTATTGTATCTATTACTTTATCATCAAGCTTTTTACCCAGCACTATACAATATTCATATTTTTTGAGGTCACCGCTAAGAAGGTTCTTCATGTTTGCATATCCTAATACAAAGCTTTCTTCAATATCTTGAAATCTTGAATTTAAAATTCCTTCTAATTCTGTTATATCTATTGCCATAGTTATTAGACTATTTGAAATTTGGTTTTACGTAAAGTATTTTTTTAAACTGATTAAACTATTTAAAAATTAGCCCGAAATTTCACAACCTGGGGAAGCCAAATTATTGGCTAAATAACTATAGTGAGACAACCAGTTTCCTAACAGCATAATGCTCTAACACGCAATGGATTTACAATGACATATCTTATTCGAGTAGCTTCAACTAGGAACTTCATGCTTATCAGCTTATTGTTAGATTGACTCGAATGTCTGAATTTGCTAAAATACAGGCACTATGATATCCAGATATATTACAAATCAGGTGGTAAAAGACCTAAAGCCTTCCAGGGTAGTAGGTGTTTTTGGACCCCGAAGAGCTGGAAAAACGGTTCTAATGAACTTGATTAAAGGAAAAATAGGTAGCAGCGAAATAATTATGGTTAATGGTGAAAACCTTGATGCAGCTGAAGCATTGTCAAGCCAGCGAACTGGAGTACTGAAGAGATTCATAGGGGTTAATAAGTATCTTTTTGTAGACGAAGCACAGAAAATTCCCAATATTGGATCAAACCTTAAATTAATAGTAGACACAATTCAGAATGTTTCAGTTTTTATCACCGGATCCTCCAGTCTTGACCTAAGAAATAAAGTAGGTGAACCACTGGTGGGACGAAGCCGGTATTATTACCTGTACCCTCTGGCATTGCTGGAGGTAGGAATAGAGGACTACATAAGGCAAAAAGAAATGTTGGAAGAACAGCTTATTTATGGTTTTTATCCACAGGTATATTTAGCTGAAACCTTGGACCAGAAGAAGGCAGAATTAGAATCAATACGTGATGGATATCTTTTAAAAGATATTCTAGAACTTGATAATCTTAAAGACAGTATTTTTATATTCAATCTTCTCCGGCTTATAGCTTTCCAGATAGGACAGGATGTTTCTTATTCAGAGCTGGCATCAAACCTGAATGTAAACAAAAGAACTGTTATGAGATACCTGGAGTTGCTGGAAAAAAGTTATGTGGTGTTTTCCCACCATGGTTTCAGTAGAAATTTAAGAAAAGAATATACCAAAAGCCCAAGGTATTATTTCTGGGATAACGGAATACTTAATTCTTTGATTTCTAACTATAACCGTCTTAATCTCAGGGACGATGTCGGAAGACTCTGGGAAAACTATTGTATTTCTGAAAGGGTTAAATACCAAAGATACAAAAAGTTATCATCTAATAATTATTTTTGGCGAACCTATGATAAGAAAGAAATAGACCTTATAGAGGAACGGGAAGGAAAGCTGTTTGCCTTTGAATGCAAGTATTCAAAAAAGGGAGTAAAAGTTCCCAGGGATTTTATTAATACCTATCCTCGTTCGGAATTCCATGTGATAAACGGAGATAATTATCTAGATTATCTGACATAGAATTTTCAGTAAATTTCCAGAAAACATCATTCAGACATTAATCCTAAAGTGTCAACGGAGCCCAGCAGCCTTTCCTGCATATTTCGGCCACATCCGGACACCTTGTTGATTGTTGAGCTATTTTAAAAAATCTGACAATCTTTAAGCTTTAGACAAAAAATGTAAGATTGTAAGAACTGAGGAGAGAAAGAGCTATGTAAACACTTCATTTCAAACATAAAGGACGTAAAGATTTTTTTATAAATGGCATAAAAAAGGTATCATTGCCGATCATGCATCCATGGGGTAATTAAAATAATTATCCTCGGAAGTTTTTAAAATAACGACTTTTAAAAAAAATTTGAAAGGCTAAATAAATTTATTACTGTTAGAATTATGGTAGACTGTTAGTTCTCATAAAAATATTTAAAAAAATTTAACATTTGTGTTCTAAGATGATATGAGCAGATACTGTAAAATTTGCGGACAAAAAACATTTGAAATCTATAGTAAACATTTTGGATTCATATACCACTGCTGTCAGGCATGTGAGTATATTTTTAAAGATGAACAGTTTATCCTGTCCGCAGAAAAGGAATTAGAGATTTATGAAAACCATAATAATTCTATAAACGATCCAAAATATGTGGATTATTTTAAAAAATTTCTTCATTCAGCTGTTTTAAAATATTGCTGCGGAAAATATGGGCTTGATTTTGGAAGCGGCCCATCTCCGGTTCTAGCCATGATTCTGGAAAAAGATTACGGTTTTAAGATGGATATTTATGACCTTTTTTATTCTCCGTTAAAGGTATATGCGGGTAAGAAATATAATTTGATAACCTCTACAGAAGTTGCAGAGCACCTAAAAAATCCGTTGATCTATTTTAAAATATTTAAAGACTGCTTAAAAAAAGATGGCTTATTATCAATTATGACTCTATTTCACCCAATAAACAGTGAAGAATTTCTGGATTGGTACTATATAAGAGATATGAGCCATATATCTTTTTATACCCCGAAGACCATGGAAATTATAGCAAAGAAAACTGGGCTGAAGGTGATATATGCTGATGATACCAGATATATATCTTTTAAATTATTATAGGAATGTCATTATTAATACAGGTAAAGACATATCCAAATTTGAATAATTTTTGTTATTAGTTATAATTCATCTGATATTTTTTAAATGTCGTGGTCTGGGAAAACCTGGGTTTTATTGTCTGCATATGAAGGCATACACATAATCGGGTTTTTAATCGGTTAGCCGGCCATCTTATAATTTCTTAATCAGTCTGGTATAAAAAAGGAGCAGCTAAAAAAATGAGTAAAGCGGCTATGATATTTCAAAAAAGTAATTTTAGTAAAGCAGTTATCCTGATGCTTATGTTAGGCCTTATCCTGGCGGTTGTTTCCTGCAGCCGGGCAGATGGACAGGATGCAGGATTTTACCCGCCGCCACATAATCTACAGATTACAGGAATTTCCGGAAGCAATGCAGAGAAGGAAATTAATTTAGCCTGGGAGGCACCAGAGAGCGAATATGCAGTTATTCAATATGTGGTGTATATGAACGGGGAAGAAATCGGCAGGACTGCTGACACAAATTATAAGTATAATATAGGGGACAATAATTATGCTTTTTATGTAACTGCGGTTTATGATGGTGATATTGAAAGCAGCCAGAGCAATACCGTAAATACAGAGTCTTACGCAGATTTGCCCCCTGTCGGTCCCGGTATGGACGAAAGAAAGGAAAACGGTGAAGATATCGGCCTTGATGGGGATCAGAAAGATAATGGCTCACAGTCTTCAGAATGGGATGCAGCAGCAAGCGATTTATGCGGCAATCCCTATTATCCTGTAGCGGAGGGGGTCTCACATACATATGCAACTGATGCAGGGACCATGACAAGCACGATTACTGAGGTTGGTGAGGAAGGTTTTACGGTTACTTGGGATATGCCTGGCTCTACCCAGAGGCATGAATGGATATGCCTGGCTGAAGGCCTCGTCGACCTGAGTCATCCGGGCGGTGATGCCCTTAACGTTATTGGGAATGGTGTAACTATTACCGGAAGCTCAGATGTAGCCGGCGTAACCATACCCAGCTCAATATCAGTAGGGGATACCTGGACCCAGACATATTCAGGAGAGCTGGCTGTAGAAGAGTATGACGGCCAGCTAGACTATACAGTCATTGTAAATTATAATGCTGTAAGCGAAGAAGAAGTGACTGTGTCCGCTGGAACATTTAAAGCGATAAGGATGGATACTGTCTTGGAATCAGATTATGTCCTCAAAACACATGGAATAACCATGCCGCTTTATACCCATAGCATGACCTCCAGCGCATGGCTTGCTGAAGGAGTTGGAAGCGTTAAATCCACTTCAAACCATATTATAGAAGGAACCGAGGCAGTAAAGGGGCTCTTAGAAGAAATTACAGGTACAATGGAATTAGTAGAATACAGTTTACCTTAGCAGTTGGGCGCAAGATAATCAGGGATTTGGGAGAAAAAGATTACCATATTTTCTATAATTTTACAGAAAATTAAAAATTATCTTAATTGGAGCAGGAATTCAGGTTATAAATTTATTATGCAGTTTTCAATTACCACTGTATTTTAGGAAGCATTTTTCCTAATTAGGTCCATATTGCATTGGTGGGTTAACCGCTGCCAGGCCTGAAACTGCAAACATATATTCCAGAACCACCGACATATAATATTGGAAATAAAATATATACAGGCCTGGCAACTGATTTATAAAACCCGGGTAAAAGCTTGGCTGCTGCTTTTTAATGGGTTAAATAAAGTGCCATCAACAGTTCAGCTTTTTTATATGTCCAGGTCTATATAGGCAACTTCCTGGGGTGGTATCTCCAGGTCCGTTACCTGTAAAACAAGACGGTTAACATCTGTTGCCACATCGAATGTTGCAGAGTAAGTGTTTTCTACTCCTGGTATAATTTCCTGGAGAACACAAGCCTCTTCCGGGCTGAAGTATGCGAAGGCAGCCAGGCATATGGAATAGCTTCTTCCCTTATCATCTATTGCTGTAAGGTCAAATATTACTTTACCATCATCACCAGTATTATGTATATAAAAAGTAATTGCTATAAACTTGCCTTCCTCAGCCTCAAGAGATCCCGTGATACCTTCATAAGTGAGCTGATTTCCCAGGTCTTCCACTTCCCTTATTTCCCATACTATATCACCTGTGGTTATTTCCTGGCCTACAGGAAGGGTATCAAGATCAGATATGTCTGTTTCTGAGCCAGGCTGGCCTGCTGTTTCAGCCGGCTCTGCCTGAGGTGTCGTGCATCCTGCCAGCGTAAGTATAACGAGCAAAGCAGTAAAGCTAAGTAAAATACTATATTTTCTCATTTCTTCCTCCTAACGATGTTTCTATTTATCGGTTAATAAAATCCAGCTATATTAATTTAACTAATCCCTTAATGCCTCCAGATCATTTAAAATTTCTTCTGCATGTTTTGCGGGGTTTACTGAAGGATAAGCCTTCTTTATTATTCCCTCGGGATTAATGAGGTAGGAAATTCTCTTGGTAACCAATCCTTTGGCATGATATTTCCTTATTACCTCTTTTTTCGGGTCTGAGAGCAGGGTTATAGGGATACCATATTTATCTGAAAACTCTTTATGGCTTTCCGGTGAGTCCGGGCTTATTCCTATAACTTCTGTATTGATTGCCTTAAATTTATTGATATTATCCTTAAAGTTCTTTGCTTCAGTAGTACAGCCAGGGCTGTTATCTTTTGGATAAAAATAGATTAATACCCACTTTCCTTTATAATCAAGCAGCTTATGAGAATTATTATCCTGGTCGACTAAATTAAAGCCGGGAGCTTTGGTTTTCTCCTCTAACATATGGATACCTCTCTGTTTTTATTTCCAAAAATTTTTTTCTGCAATAAGGGTATTTTATATCCAATCCAAACCCTTATAATCATTTGCTATTCCCAGCTGTTCTGCCATCTGGTCAAAGTAGTCATAGATTTTATCTATTTCTTCCCAGAACAGTGATTCGGTAAAATAAGCTTCATTTTCAATCTCGGCCAATGTATTTGTGTCTGTTACCTGTTCGAACTTTTCAAGAAACATTATCCTTTTAGCTATAGCATCTAAAGCATACTGGTATGCTTTAGATGCCTCGGGGGGTGGTGTAATTTGCATCAGGTCATGGCTGAATTTTTCGTATTTTTTACGCAGATCTTGGGAATAGGCGAGTTTCTCATCCCGTGGTGTATTCTCATTATTGAATTTTTCCAAAAGAAATTCTGATTCTTCAATATACTGTGTCCATACGGTAAAGAACTCCTGGCTGAATTCATAAAATTCCTTCAGCTGAGTTTCAAATTGCCTGGACTGATCCATTTCATCATTTTCATCTAAGCTGTATATTAAAAGATCGGCCTGGCTCAAATATTTGGGAGAATCACCATTATTTTGTGCACAGCCTGCCGATAAAACAAAGATTCCAATAAGAACTAAGGTTACAATTAATTTTCTTATCATATTCCTAAAATTAATACTTACAGTTAACAGTTTACTCAACCTCTATAGTGCCTTTCATTCCTATATGCGGCCGGCAGAAGTATTCAAATGTCCCTATTTCATTGAAAGTGTAACTGAAAGTTTCGCCTCTAGTAATATCTCCACTATCAAAAATGCCGGTCTCATTGTCCCTTGTGCCGCTGGTGACTGTATGTATAAGGTTGTCTTCATTTGTCCAGGTAACCGTAGTTCCCTGCTCAATGGTTAATGTATCTGGATTAAACATTGTATTTCTCATCTCTATCTGCGCTTCACCAGTTTCTGCAATAACGGGTTCCTGTTCTGCTTCTGTTTCAGCAGGGGATATATCGGTTTGGCAAGAAGCCAGCATGAGGATAAATAATGCTGACAGCACTATTAAAAGGTTTAGTTTAAATATTTTCATTTTCTTGCCTCTTTTAATTCCATTGCAATATTTTTATAAAAACATATTAATTAACTTGACCGTTATGTGTTCCTCCATAACCCTTATAAGTTATTCGGAGATATCCAGCCTGGCAGAGCTCTGCCACAAGCCGTGGATATTACAGTATGAGGAGGCCAGCAGGGTTCCCGGTTTTTCAGTTTTAAATACAAGAACACCCCTGTGATCTGTATATACATGACTGGTATCAGCACCCTGGGCAGAGCTGCCATGGGCATCAAATGTCAGGTCTCCAATCTGAATAGGGTACTTATCGCCATCCGGTAAAAAGAAAAGGGATATCCACCTTATATGGTGCTGGGTAGTGTTTGGGTGTGATATTTCCTTCCCTATGCTTATGGCCACCTCTACTTGTTCTCCCTTTTTTACCGAGCCCGGGACTTCTATTACGGGAACATGTTTTTCCTTTTTAAAATCTGCAACCTGCATCATTTCACTTATTTCAGCCATTTGATATCATCCTTTATGTTTATAAATTAAAATGTTTATATGGTGATTATAAGGGGTAACAGATAAGAGTATAACGGCAGTATGTATAGTTTGCAGATTCAAAAAGTACGGGTTTTAACTGGTCATAAGGACAGGGATATTAAATTTCTTGACTTAAAATACGGGATATATAAACTAATACTATAGTTACCTGTAGCATATTTTAAAGCGGGGTGGCCTTATTGAAGTCTGAAAATTTTGCCAGTCAGTATGCACCAGCTCACCGAAGCGACAGGATGACAATTGAATACCAGAAGAAACTCCTGGCAGAATATAATGGTTCCCTCGGCCAGCTCTATAATGCTGTTTCAGAGATGATTTTTATAGTAAATGATAATAGGCAAATCATATTCTTCAATTCAGCTGCTCCTCTGCTGCTGGGGTTTAAGGATCATGACAGCATATATGGTTTGCGGCCTGGCGAAGCACTGGGATGCGTCTATGCCTGTGAAAATCCCGGGGGCTGCGGCACCAGCGAATATTGCTCGCAATGCGGTGCGGTTAATGCGATACTTTCAGCACTTAACAATAAAGCTGGCCTACAGGAATGCAGGGTGCTGAAAAAGGACAGTACCGAAGCACTGGACCTCTTAATCCGAACGACCCCTCTTAAAATTAAAGGCCGGCTATTCAGCATTATTGCTATTACTGACATAAGCCATGAAAAACGCAGGCAGGCGCTTGAACATATTTTTTTCCATGACTTAATGAATACCGCTGCCGGCATAAACCTATTTGCAAATATGCTTGATTCAAGTCCGGAAGGTATCAGGAATAATAGCCACTGGCAAAAACTACTTATTGGATTAAATCAATTAATGGATGAAATACGCTCTCAAAAGGAACTGCTGGCGGCAGAAAACAATGAGCTTGTACCCAAGATGCAGGCTGTCGATGGATATTTGCTCGTCAAGGATTTGGCTCAAGCACTCAGGAACCGTTTCCGTGGGCGCAAAATAATTGTAAACAGGCCGGGGACAGACATTATATTGAGTGCCGATAGAGAGCTTCTGCGCCGGGTCCTGGAAAATATGGTCCTTAATGCTGTAGAAGCGAGTAAACCTGACGAGGCTATAAGGGTTTCGTGCGGGGTTAAGGAGGGTTATGCTGAATTCCGTGTCCATAATAAAGGATATATTCCCAAAGAGCTTCAGCTTCAGCTTTTTCAGCGCTCATTCTCAACCAAAGGGCCCGGCCGGGGTCTGGGTACTTACAGCATGAAACTTTTGAGTGAACGTTACCTTAACGGCCGCATTGATTTTGACAGTTCCCCTGAGCACGGCACTACATTTATTGCCCGGTACCCTGTGTAAATTTCAGTTCTGCGGTTTGGGTAATCCCCTGGCTTATGCCTGTCCGGCACTGTGACTTTTCGGCAGACAGTATTTAGCAGCTAATTCTCAGCTCTTTGAATTCCGGATATTTATATGCAAATATAATATTAACCAGTTTTGCCGGTTAAGCTGCCCGGGATAAAAGCTGTGGGTATGCGGGTTTATTGCCTTATAACCTTTATTAAACCTGGCGGATATCCCTGTTAAAAATATTTAGGTTTAAATACTGCACGGGCCTGGGGAATATAAACAATAACGGATACCGGGTTAAATGAAGGCATTTGGCAGGAAAAAAATAGGCCAAAGGCCTGCGGCCAGTTTAATAAAAATGGATGCCGGAAAAAATATGTTAGCCGGTATCCTCAATTAAAGGATTTGGGTAAGGTTATGAAAGTAGAATTGATTGAAAAAACAAAAGAGGCAAAAAATATCTATTCATTTATTTTTAAGCCGGAAAATCCTTTATCATGGAAAGCAGGACAGTATATTTATTACAAGATACCCCATAAAAATCCGGACCAACGGGGCATTGTAAGGCATTTTACCATCTCCTCGGCACCATTTGAGAAAAATATAATGCTTACCTCCAAATTTGACCTTAAGAGCGGGAGTTCTTTTAAGAAGGCCCTTTTAGGGCTGGAGCCGGGAGACAGGATAGAGGCCTATAATATAAGGGGGAAGTTTACTGTAGATTCAGATGGACAGGGTCTGGTATTTATCGCCGGGGGAATTGGTATTACTCCCTACCGTTCAATACTGCTGGACCTTGAAAAAAGGAATAACATAAAAGACATTATTATGCTCTACAGCTGTAAAAGCAAAGACAGCGTGGTTTTTAGGGAACTGTGGGAAAGATTAGAGCAAAATAATAAGGGGTTGAGGGTAAACTATATTTATGGGCCGCAGCTTATAAATAAGGAATTGATTGATGAAAAAGTTCCGGAGGGGGACAGGCGGAAGTTCTATATATCCGGTCCTACAGGGATGGTAAAAGCTGTTGAAGAAAGCCTTAATGAATTGGGTGCGGGCAAAATAATAAAGGATTATTTTCCGGGTTATGAGTAAAATTGAATTCCGGGCCAAAAAAAAGGATTGCGGCTAGAATAACGGAAGGCGGTAATAGGAAAGTTCCTTTTATCATATCCTTATGGAAAAGAGAATTTAGGGATAGCATGCAAGGGCTTAAATTCAGCAAAAATATAAGCATAAAACAATTTTTGCAAAAAATATAGGGGAGGTCTGTTATGCATATTAAGGTGAAGCAGGTTGAAGGTTTGTCGATGGTGGGAAGAGGTGATTCCAATCACTGGGTGGCCTTAGATGCTCCCAAAAAAGTCCAGGGCCAGGAAGCAGCATCCCGCCCTATGGAACTTTTGCTCATTTCTTTGGGCGGCTGCCTGGGAATGGATATGATTTCCCTTCTGGGGAAAAAGGGGATAGATTTACAGGGCTTTGAAGTAGAAATTGAAGGCCAGCAGGCAGAGGAGCATCCCTATGTATTTACCAGGATCGATGTAAAATGCATTTTATCCGGAAAAAATTTAAAAGAAGATGATGCCGGCTGGGCTGTAGAGAAGGCCCGGAAAAATTATTGCCCTGTAGGAGCCATGCTGGAAGAGGCTGCGGCCATAAATTATTCCTGGGAAATTGTATAGGGCGGGGCGGTTATAAAATTATAGCCCGGGCCTAATGGGTCCCTTTATCTTGCCATTACCGTATTGCTTTTTTGATGCTGGGAGGATTATTATTGAAAATAAGCTGAACATGTATATAGTATCTATAATTAGGGTATGATGTTTTTTAAAATAATAATCTGGTTGTTATTTTGATAGGGCCTTTTTTTAAAAGAAATTACGCAACTATCATTCTGGGACTGTTATCACTTGCGGGCCTATACCTTATAAGCCTGTACAGCTATGTCCTGTACCACAGTTTTGCAGAATTGTTCAGCATTGTAATTGCCTTTGCAATATTTATCATTGCCTGGAACTCAAAAAGGTTTTTGGATAACCACTTCCTTTTGTTTGCCGGCATAGCCTACTTTTTTATAGCCGTACTGGATTTACTGCATACCCTGGCCTATGAGGGAATGGGGGTGTTTACAGGCTATGTTGAGTCCAACCTGGCAACCCAGCTCTGGATTTCTGCAAGATATGTGGAAAGCATCTCAATGCTTCTGGCCCTGCTGTTTATAACCAGAAGGTTAAATTACAAACTGCAGGTTACCTTTTATTCGGCTGCCACTGCTTTGATTCTGTTATCGATTTTTTACTGGGAAATATTCCCTGTATGCTTTGTAGAAGGACATGGCCTTACCACATTTAAAATTGCCAGCGAATATATAATATCTTTTATGCTGGCAATGGCAATATTATTCCTCCATATGTACCGCAAGGAATTCAACAGAACGGTTTTCAGGCTGATTGTTGTTTCACTGTTTATAACTATCTTATCGGAGATGTTTTTTACCCTGTATAGTGATGTGTATGGTTTGTTTAACCAGCTGGGCCATTTTCTTAAGCTTTTATCTTTTTTCCTGATTTATAAAGCCATTGTAGAAACAGGTTTTTCCCAGCCCATGGATTTACTGTTTTTTAAATTAAGACAGAGGGAAAAGGAAATAAAAGAAAGCGAAGAAAAATTCCGTTCGCTCTATTTTTCCATGAATGAAGCAGTCTGTTTGCAGGAAATGATATACGATAAGTCAAAGAAGCCGGTAGATTACAGGATTCTTGATGTTAACCATGCCTATCTAGGCATTATGGGACTTGAAAGGAGCCAGGTTATTGGGAAAAAGGCTTCCGAAGTTTACAGGACGGATATAGCTCCTTACCTGGGTGTTTATGAAAAGGTCCTAAAAACAGGGAAGCCCGCCAAGTTTGAAGCCTATTTTCCTCCTATGAAAAAATATTTTTCAGTGTCTGTTTTTTCTCCCTCAAGGGGAAAATTTGCAACCATATTTTCTGATATAACCAAAAGGAAAAAAATTGAAAAAGAAATTAAGAGCCTTTCAAGGTTTCCATTAGAAAACCCCAATCCGGTGATGAGAATTAATGATAAAAATAAGGTAATTTACACAAATAAACCGGCAAAAAACATGCTGCGGCAGCTGGGTAATAGAGGAAGGGAAAAGCTGCTGGAATCTTTAATGGGTTTGAGTAAAAGTCCTGTAAAGGAAAACAGGTATAAACCCAAAAGGATTGAGGTAAAGATTGCTAAATCATTTTATGAGTTAACCGTTACCCCGGTAAAAAATTTTAACTACTTCAATATCTACGGGACAGATGTAACTGCCAGGAAAAAAGCAGAGAAACTGGAAAAGAAAATAGCAAAAGAAAAAGCCCTGAGCAGTGAGCGGGATAAACTGGCCAGAGAATTGCATGATACAGTAACCCAAACCCTTTTCTCGGCAAACATGGTTGCGGGTACTATTCCCAAATTATGGGAAAAGGATCCCGGGTCTGTGGCTAAAAGGCTTGGAGAAATTGAGCGTTTACATGATATTGCCTTAGAGGAAATGCGTATTTTACTCTATGAGCTAAGGCCTGCTTCACTTAAAGATGAGGACCTGGGCAATCTGCTTAGGGGGTTGGTAAAGTCGGTTGAGGCAAGATCGAAAACCACTATCAGCTTAACTATAAAAGGGGAGGATAAGTTTCTGCCTAAAATTGAAATTGGATTTTACCGTATTGTCCAAGAAGCAATAAATAATATAATCAAACATTCCAAAGCAGCCAATGCCAGTATAATATTAAAAACCATTCCCGGAGAATTATACATGGATATTAAAGATGACGGCCGGGGTTTTAAGAGGGAAGAAATTGACTCAACAAGTTTGGGATTGAACATAATGCAAGAGCGGGCAAAGATTATAGGAGCATCGATTAACATAGACAGTTCACCCGGCGAGGGCACCAGGATTACAGTTGTTTATAAAAAGGCAAGGAAAAATAAAGCAAAATAGCTGGCCTTATGGCCAGTTAAAAAACTCTTCCTTTTATCTTTAAATACTATACTTAATATCATTACCATTGGCCCGGGCATGGATATATAATTTATAAGTGTTATTTTATAAATTCGGGGAGGGCTGGAGATGACGGTTAATTTAGAAGAGAAGATAAATTATCTTTCAAATGAGTTAAATTTCAAGCTGCAGATAAAAGCTTCATATATTATATGGAGCCTGGGCCTGGAAGGAAGCGGCGATACCAGGGCAGCAGGCGATTTCTATAGGTTCTGTAATGATTTTTTCAGTGTCTGGGAAAGATACCTTAATAGGATCTCCCCTCTGGTAGACGAATTTAACAGAAGAGAAAACGCCAGGCCGGATTATGCAGAAATTTTAGGTAAACAGTATGAACAATATCTGCAGTCACTGAAAAGCCTGAAAGTACCTGCCAGCGTAAGCGGGCCTTTCAGAGTTTTTCTTGAGTGGGTCTATGCCAAAAAAAACTATTTTAATTCATACAGTGACAGGGCAATAGGTAGAATAGAATATTCCGATGGGCAGGAATACAGGTTTTGGCAGAAACTCCATGAAAAGAATATGGAAATAGGCGGCCCGAGCAAAGAGTTTGGCAGGGATGAGGGTTTAGCCGTATTAAAAGGGTAGAATATCACAGGATCATATGAGCTGCTGCGAGGCGGCTGCCTTATCCTAAACTTCATGTAAACGTATTTACTTAAATTTCCCTATAGCTAAAAAATGAATTTCAGCAATAATGCCGCCTGCCTGGATTATACGGATTAAAGAAATGTATTATCTATTAATCATAAAATAGATTTCATCTTTTTTTGCTTTTTCAGAAGGGCTTTGAAATTTGCTCAGTATGTTAACCTTTCCGGATTCAAGCTTTTCTACTGTTGATTTTTTATCTGGAGGAATGCTGATTCTATCCAGGCCTGTAATAACAGTATTTTCCTCCAATCTGATATTTTTATCTATTATTCCAAGGTATTCTGCAATTTCAGAAGAGACCATCTTTAAATTCCGGGTATTTCCGTATTTAGAAGGACTATTGGTTTCGGTAATCACTGCCCGGGACCTGCAGACCCTGTTTAAATAATCTATAACTATCCTATAGCCGTTTAAGTAGTTCTTCCTTTCATTTTTTTCAGGCACTTCTTTAAATATTATTACAAAAAAGTTTTTTGAGGGACTGTAGACAAAAGCGGTGTAATTCCTTCCTGTTAGTTTTGAAGACAGGAGAAAATTCTGTTCTGTTCCTTTTACTGCTGTCCTGTAAAACTTGTTTATTAATTCATGCGCACAGTTTTTTTTATCACATTCGATTTCTGTAATTTTTTTACCAACTACTTCCTTTTTCTCATAACGGGTTATCTTTTCATATTTATGGTTGGCATCTAAAAGGATATAGTCTTTGGGTTTGTTTTTGGCATCAACTTGATATTTGAAATATGCAAAGGCATCGCGCATTTTATCCAATATCAAGATCCAGTTAAAAGTATCCTGGCAGTCTATGGACTCAAGACAATATATATCGTCCTCCAATCTTGGCTTATATTCTTTTTCATTGAGTATGAATATTCTATCCTCAATTATATATTCCATAAGCTTCCTTAATATAACGCAGGGCTATCTTTTGATAAACTTATAATCATTTCCTTTATTATAGACCAGAGGCGTAAATAATACTCCGGTCTTTTTCCCTGTAATAACCTGTACCTTTAGGCAGTTGAAATATATTATATGCAGTTCGTATTATTTAATTTAACCTGAAGTTGTTATATAATCGTAATATAAACCAAGAACAGAGTGACAACTAAATTAAAAAAATTTTGGAAGATGATGAAAGTATTGATAGTAGATGATCATTTACTGGTAAGGCAGGGTATAAGGGCCCTGCTTAAAGTTTATGATGACATAGAGGTCGTTGGCGAGGCAGAAAACGGAAGAGAGGCATTCGAAATGTGCGAGAGATTCGAGCCTGATATAGTTCTTATGGATTTAATTATGCCGGAAGTCAATGGCATAGAAGCAATAAAAAAAATACTGGGGAATTGGTCACATATTAAGATTGTTGCCCTGACCAGTTTTAAAGAGAAAAAACTTATAGAAGATTCACTTAAGGCCGGAGCCATAGGATATCTCCTGAAGAACATTTCAGGAGATGAACTGGTAGAAACCATTAGAAATGCCAGTAGGGGCAAATCAACACTGTCTTCGGAGGCAAGTGAATTTCTAATTTCAAACCTTAAAAAACCCCAGGTTACACAATACCAGCTGACCAAACAGGAAAGGAATATATTGGCCTGCCTGGCAGAAGGCTTATCTAATAAAAAGATTGCCCGGAAACTGGTATTAAGTGTTTCTACTGTCAAATTCCATGTCAGTAATATTTTAAACAAGCTCGGGGCTTCAAGCAGGGGCGAAGCTGTTTCTATTGCCTTAAAGAATAAGCTGGTCGAATGACCAGTTAAAAAACCCTACCTTTTATCCCCAATAAACCATACTTAATGCTATTAATATAATATCTCTGCCGCCCTATAATCATTGCATGGTTAATAAATGGGGAGAAATTAAATGGGAGAGATTAAAGTATTAATCCTAATTGAAGATTTATTTGAGGATTCAGAGTTGATTTATCCGTATTACAGGATGAAAGAAGAGGGATATGAAGTAAAAATTGCAGCCCCTGTGGCCGGCAAAGAGTACAAGGGCAAAAAGGGAATGGTTTTAAGGTCAGACATTTCTGCATCCGAAGTAAATGCTGAGGATATTTTTGCAGTTATAGTGCCCGGAGGGTATGCCCCGGATAAAATGAGAAGAGACCCTACCATGGTCGGTCTGGTAAAGAGAATGTTTATGGACTGCAAAGTGGTGGCAGCAATATGCCATGGAGGATGGATGCTGGCAGAGGCGGATGTGATAAAGGACAGGAAGGTTACAGGAGCCGCATCCATTTCAACAGATCTGAAGAATGCCGGAGGCCAGTTTATAGACAGGGAAGTGGTTGTGGATGACAATATCATAACCTCAAGGGGGCCTAAAGACCTGCCTGCCTTTTGCAGGGCCATAATTATTCTGATTAAAGAGTATTCCAGGAAACAGTAGCAGATATAGGCTCAAATATGAGAGGGGATATGAATATTTTTTTACAGCAAAAAAGGCTGTAAAAATAAGGAGGTAAGAAATGACAATAGTAAGGTGGGATCCTTTCAGAGACTTATTTAGAGATGAAAGTCACTGGCCTTTTGAAAAGGAAGGGGCAGTGGCTTGGAAGCCAAAACTGGATATAAAAGAGACTGACGACCATATTATAGCCAGCATGGATATCCCTGGAATGAAAATGGAGGATATCAATGTATCCATAGACAAAAACAGGGTTAGCATTTCAGGTGAAAGGAAGGTGGAAAAAGAAGAAAAAGGGGAGGATTTTATAAAAATGGAAAGAACCTTCGGCTCCTTTTGCAGGTCTTTTTATTTGGGAATTCCGGTAAAGGAAGAAGGAGCAAAGGCTTCTTATAACAATGGAGTACTGGAGGTTTCCCTTCCTAAGGTGAAGGCCAAAAAGGCAAAAAAAATAAAGGTTGAAGGCAAAAAGTAAACAGATATAAGGCAAATACATATTGTTTTACATATAAAACTAAACAGGAGGCAGAGATGTTTGAGGATTTAATGTTTCAAAAATGCCCTAAATGCGGAAACTGGCTTT
>JBNJCW010000001.1:0-93613 GCA_051744345.1 Actinomycetota bacterium | reverse complement strand
CTGCGTCAGGCTTTCGCCCATTGCGCAATATTCCCTACTGCTGCCTCCCGTAGGAGTCTGGGCCGTATCTCAGTCCCAGTGTGGCCGGTCACCCTCTCAAGCCGGCTACCCATCATAGCCTTGGTAAGCCTTTACCTTACCAACTAGCTAATAGGACGCAGGCTTATCTTAGAGCGGAGGCCTTGCGGCTACCTTTCCTATTATTTTCATGCAAAATAAATAGAATATTTGGTATTAGCCTCCCTTTCAGGAGGTTATTCCAATCTCTAAGGTAAATTACCTACGCGTTACTCACCCGTTCGCCACTAGCTTTACAAAAGTGTTGCCACTTTTGTAAAGCCCGTTCGACTTGCATGTATTAAGCACACCGTCAGCGTTCGTCCTGAGCCAGGATCAAACTCTCAAAATAATTAAGTTAATCAAACCCGAAGGTTTAATTAACTTAAACCTAAATAAATTTGTATCCAAAGCTTACACTATTTAGTTCTCAAAGAACACAGCTCCAAACAGCCTGACAAAAAATATCATAATAAAGTTATGATGTCAACAAAAAACTAATAATTTTTTTGGAACTAAAAAAATTAAAAGAGCAGTTTTGCTAAGCGTAGTAAATTATAACACTTCGCTATTAGAAGTCAACAATATAATTTTTAAAAAAATTAATCTTTTTTAGCCTTGCCCTAATATAATACGGCCTTAGAAAACAGTCAAGTTTGCGAATATAAGTTCCCCTATTTTGATTTATCTCTATCGTCTTTCTCCGATTGAGTTTCAGAAAGATTAAAATGTTTCCTTATTTCCTTTTCTACCTTTTCCATTATCTTTGGGTTCTGCGCAAGGAATAACTTAGCATTTTCCCTGCCCTGTCCAATCCGCTCATCACCATAAGAATACCAAGAACCGCTCCTGTTTATAATGCCCAGCTCGGCACCTACATCCAGTACGCTGCCCTCTTTTGATATACCTTTTCCATACATGATATCAAATTCTGCACTTTTAAACGGAGCCGCAACCTTGTTCTTGACCACCTTTACCCTAATACGGTTACCAATAACATTGGTTCCATCTTTAATGCTGTCTATTCTCCTGATATCCAGCCTTACAGAAGCATAAAACTTTAAAGCCCTTCCACCTGGAGTTACCTCTGGATTCCCAAACATTATGCCGATTTTTTCCCTTAACTGGTTAATAAAAACAACAGAAGTCCTTGTTCTGTTCACCACACCTGTAAGTTTTCTTAGTGCTTTTGACATTAGCCTGGCCTGCAAACCCACCTGGGAATCGCCCATTTCTCCTTCCAGCTCTGCTTTCGGAACCAGGGCTGCTACTGAATCTATAACAATTACATCCAGGGCCCCGCTTTTTAAAAGAATCTCCGCAATCTCTAAGGCTTCCTCCCCGTTATCAGGCTGGGAAAGCAGCAGTTCATCCGTATTAACTCCTAAATTTCGTGCATACATGGGATCCAGGGCATGTTCAGCATCAATAAATGCCGCAATACCGCCGCCTCTCTGGGCGTTAGCTATTATGTGAAGAGCAAGGGTGGTTTTTCCCGAAGCTTCCGGTCCATAAATTTCTGTCACTCTGCCCCTGGGTATGCCTCCTATACCCAGAGCCAGATCAGCCTCAATTGACCCTGTTGATATTGAAGGAATGGCTACAAGCGGGCCCCGGCTTCCCAGCCTCATAATGGTACCCTTACCGTATTGCCTCTCTATCTGCGATAATGTGTTATCTATAATTTTATCTCTTTCCATTAAATCCCCCAGTTTGCATATAATTTGTATAATTGTGCATTTATATAATAATACTTTTTAACCTAGATTAAAAGACTTGCCTAAAATAAATTCTTCAAGCACAGTATACTGGGCTCCTGCAGGCATTAACCTGCTTTCAAACAAAGTGATTTTATCACACATCAATGCAGGAAGGTCTTTTATAATAAGGTCTTTTCTTATAGCTGCAATATCTCTTTTACGCTTTATCCTCGCTATAGTAGCATGAGGTATAAATTTTTTCTTTTCTTTCCTTATTTTTATCCTGACCAGTTCTTGTTCAATATTTTTAAATATCTCTTCCATAAATTGGCCGCCATCTGCTATGCCTACAAATATTATACTTGCTTTTCTTACATTTGGGAAAGCGTCTATGCGGTTATTTATGGTGTAGCTGAAAGGGCTGGGTTTTGTTGCTGCCTGCATTAATGCATTTTTTAACAGCGGCAGTTTATCATTTTCTACATTCCCTAAAAATTTAAGGGTAATGTGTATGTTGGTATGGCCTAGTTGCCTTATATTTTTATCACCAGACAAGAATCGAAAACTTTGCTTATAAATTTTTTCCTTGACCTGAGGCGGAAAATCAATTGCCACAAACAACCTTTTTTGATTTAAGTCAGCGCCCATTCGTTATTAACACCCTCAACCTGTTAATCGCAAACTGTGCAGTCCTGAACTTTATATCCTCTCTAGAACCTAAAAATTTTTTCTCAGTTACTTCAGAAAGATCGCCGGGGCCTCTTATGCCTAAATAAATCAGGCCGGTATCCTCATCTTCCGGCCCGGCATAACCGGTAACCGCCAGTGCATAATCAGAACCAAATATCCTTTTAATTCCCTCTGACATCTGGGCACACACTTCCCCGCTGACCGCTCCTTTTTGCTCAATTGTTTTTTGGTTTACCCCTAAAAAATTAATTTTTGAAAAATTACTATAGGATATAAGTCCCCCGGAATAATAATCTGAACTCCCCGGAACATCGGTTATCATGGTTCCAATCAAGCCTCCGGTTACTGATTCTGCGGTGCTGATGCTTAACCTGTTAGGATTTTTGTTTATTGCATCTTTTAAGTGATACCCTATCCTGACTTCATCAATACCGTAAACACATTCTTTAAGCCTTTGCCTGATTCTATGCTCAAAATAGTCCAATTCCGATTGAGTGCCCTTTCTGGATATTAATATTATCTTAATTAAACCAGGATTAGCAGTAATCCCGATATTTAATTTTTTCCGGTTTGCATCTTCTACCAAATCTTTTATTTTAGTTTCAATTTCTGTTTCACTTATATCAGTAGTCATCAAAACTCTCTTTTTGATACCTGGTTTAGCGGTTTTACCTCTGATAATTTTTTCTAATACTGGAACTACATCCCCTAATAACATATCGCTCATCTCTCTGGGAACTCCCGGAATACTAAAAATCCATTTATCCCCATACTGTAAAACAAACCCCGAGGCACTGCCCAGTCTCGGTTTAAAAGGGACCGCTCCCCGGGGAATATAAGATTGTCTTAGTAATCTTTTTTCTATTTCTTTGGATTTTATTTTTTTGATAAACTTTAGGCTGGTCTGATCAAGAGACTTAATTCTTTCAAGCTTCAAGCCGGCAGCTTCCGCTACGGCATTCCTGGTAAGATCATCATCAGTTGGCCCCAATCCTCCATTTATGATTACAATATCGCTTTGGCCCAAACTTAATTTTAAAACTTCAGATATTTCCTTCTTATTATCCCTGACAATATGAATAAAATTACATTCTATGCCGTAACTGGTTATCTTGTCAGCGATAAACCTGGAATTGGTATCCAGTACCAGGCCCAAGCTTAATTCGGTGCCAACACTCAATATGGTGCAATCCATTGCTTAAATTTTCTCCTTATTTTCCAATATTCTTTTAAGCTCTTCCTTACTGATTAATACTTCCCTGGGTTTACTGCCATCATAGCCGCTGATTAGACCCTTATCTTCAAGCTGATCTATAATCCTTGCAGCCCTGGAATAGCCCAGTTTGAGTTTTCTCTGCAGCAATGACGCTGAAGCATGCCCGTAATCTACCACCGCTTTTAAAGCATCATAAATCAACTCATCCTCTTCTATATCCACTTTCTTTTTATGGCTTATTTTCCGGGTAACCTCTTCGCTGTATTCTGCTTTCTTTATATTCTTTATATAGTTGGTAGTCATTTCTATTTCCTTTGAGGTTACAAACGCCCCCTGCAGCCTAACAGGGGTGCTTGCAGTAGGGGACTTATAAAGCATATCACCCTTGCCTATCAATTTCTCTGCACCGCTCTGGTCAAGAATAACCCTTGAATCAATATTCTTGGCAACATTGAATGCAATTCTGGCCGGTATATTACCCTGTATTAGACCGGTTATTATCTTAACTATTGGTTTTTGGGTAGCTATCAGCAGGTGTATCCCTACAGCCCTTCCCTTCTGTGCAATCCTGCAGATGCTTTCTTCTACCTCAGAGGCAGAAACCATCATCAGGTCTGCCAGCTCATCAATAATAATTATTATATAGGGTAATGGCTTCAGGTCCTCAATTTCATCCTTTTTTATCCTGTAATTATATTCTTCAAGTGATTTAAAGTTGTAATCAGATAATGCCTTAAACCTGTTATCCATCTCTTCGGTTGCCCATGAAAGCGCAGATGCAGCTTTCTTGGGATCTATTACTACAGGTGTAAGAAGGTGCGGGATGCTGTTATAGATATTTAATTCAACCATCTTTGGGTCTATCATTATAAATTTTACCTGACTGGGCTTAACCTTCAGCAGCAAGGATATAATTATGCTGTTTATGCAGGAACTTTTGCCTGAATTGGTTGCCCCCCCTATCAGTACATGGGGCATAGCCCTTATATCCATGGAAATTATATCTCCAGACAAATTCTTACCAAGAGGAACCTCAAGTAAATTAGTAGAATTAACAGGCACCAGCTCTTCAAATATATCACCCAGGGTAACCAGACTCCTTATCTCATTAGGCACTTCTATCCCTATGGCAGATTTACCCGGTATGGGAGTCAGAAATCTTAAATCCGGAGAACCCATGGCCACACAAAAATCATCTTCCAGGCTCAGCAGCCTTTGCACTTTTACCCCTGGAGCCAGGTTTAATTCATATAAGGTAACCGAAGGGCCCCTTACTACCCTGATAACCTTTGCTGCAAGATTAAAATCCCTAAAAACCTGATTAAGGGTAGCGGCCCTTTCCTTAACATTTTGCTTATAAAGGCGGGGGTGAATATTTTTAGATTTTTTTAGCAGACTGACTGGCGGAAATTTATAATCCTCATCTTCCTCTTCACTTTCAACCAGGGGTATCTCCAGCTGACCATCCTTGTTTACCCTAATACTTTCTATTTCTTCTTTGGTGGCATAATCAACCACTTCAGGGGTTTTAGGCTCAACCTCAGGTTTAGATTCTGCATCAGCTTTTTTCTCTACCGGCTTTTGTTTAGCAGTTTTAGTGGTATCCTTTATCTGTAAGCCCTTTTCCGGTTTAAGCAATCCTATAAGCTTCTTGAATTGGTCTATCAACGATATTCTGGTAATTATCATGATTGAAATAAGAAGCAAGACCACCAAAATTACCATTGAGCCCGCTGCACCTACCAGCCTGAATAAGCCATAAAATACAGCAGCGCCTACTACCCCTCCTCTGGAACTGACCAGGACCCGGTCGAATACATTCTCTATATTGCCGGTGCTGCTTAGTATGCCCAGCACAGATAAAAACAGCAAAAAAAACCCCCATCCGAACCGTGACGGCAAGTATTTTATTCTCTTTATGAAAAAACTTATCCCCCAGAAAAGCAACAGAAACGGAAATATGTATTTACCCAGCCCTAAAATAAATGAAAGGAAATCATTCACATAGGAGGTAACAAAACCACTGGTTCCAAAACCAAAGAGGCTTATAAAAAAAATTACAGCCAACGTTACCAGAACTATCCCGTATACTTCTGTTCTTCTTTTAACATATTTTCTGGTTGGTTTTTTTGCCCTGTTTTTTTCTTTTTTTGCCTTTTTCTTTGCCATTATTTATACACTGATTACCTTGGTTGATACTATCGGCCTAATCCTTACTTTCTTAAATATATATCTTTCCAGATTCTCATTAACATACTGCTCGATCATGTTAACATTGGTGATATTCTGCTCAAATGCCCTTTCGGTAGAATCTGCAATTATCTTTTTGCAATCTTTAACCACCTGGTCGAAATTATCAATATAGACCACTCCTTTTAATAAGAAGTCGGGCTCATTCGCAATTTTTTTATTTGCCTCATCTACAGCAAAAACAGCCACGATAATTCCATCCCTGGAAAGCAGCCTCCTATCTTTTAACACCATATCTTCAATATTCCCGGTACCGATGCCATCCACATATATGGTCTTAAGGTTTAGTGATTTGGAAATCCTGCACAAGTTTGAATTCATTTTTAAAATATAACCATTCCGGGCAATCAATATGTTTTTTTCATCTATGCCCATTTCCTCTGCAATCTTGGCATTCTGTATTTTATGTTTGTTTTCTCCGTGTATGGGTATAAAATATTGAGGTTTGAACAGGCCAATCATCATCTTGATTTCTTCCTGTGCCGCATGGCCCGATACGTGCACCCCGGCAATAGATTCATAAAAAACATCGGCACCCTGGTTTATAAGCATATTTATGGTATTGGAGATTGCTTTCTCGTTTCCCGGTATAGGGGAAGCGGAAATTATAACCATGTCCCCTTTCATTATTTGAGCCCTCTTATGCTCCCCCATGGCCATCTTATTCAGTGCAGAAAGGGGTTCGCCCTGACTTCCGGTAGAAAGGATAACAAGTTTCTTAACCGGAAACTCATCAATTTTAGTTATAGGTATTATCGTATTCTCTGGTATCTTTAAATATCCGAGCTCTGAAGATATTTTGATTGTTTTAAGCATCGACCTCCCAGAGATAGCTACCTTTCTGCCCATTTTCTTGGAAACATCCATAACCTGCTGTATGCGGTGTATATGTGAAGCGAAGGTAGCCACGATAATCCTTTTATCTGCTCTTGCAAACTTCTCCTTTAAGGTCCTTCCAACCTCCCTTTCAGGCAGTGTATAACCTATCTCTTCAGCATTTGTGCTGTCACAAAACATAGCCAGGACCCCTTCATCTCCTGCCCTTATAATCTTTGAAAAATCCGTAACCCGGCCGTCAATAGGACACTGATCTATCTTGAAATCTCCACTATGCACAATATTTCCAATATCTGTCTTAATAACCAGCCCTACCCCATCAGGTATACTATGGTTTACACGGAAAAAATCAATGAAAAATGGGCCAATCCCAATGCCTTTTTGGGGGTTAATCTCAAAAAAATTCAGGGATTTCTGAAGAGTATTGCTTAATTTTATTTTAATAAGCCCTAGGGTAAGCTTGGTTGCATAAATGGGCGCCTTGACCTCTTTTAGAAGAAAAGGCAAAGCTCCAATATGGTCTTCATGGCCATGGGTAATTACAATAGCTTTAACCTTGTGTTTGTTTTTGATGATATAAGTAAAATCAGGGATCACGTAATCGATACCCATCATCTCATCATCAGGAAACATGACCCCGCAGTCAACAATGATAATCTGATTATCTTTTTCAAAAATGGTTAAATTCTTACCGACCTCATTCAATCCCCCCAGGGGTATAACTTTCAAACTACTTTTTTTTGGCATAATCTACTGTATAATCCGCCTCCTTTTTCTTAGCTTATAGCATTATATTTTTTTAAAATTTGTTTAAATTTATTAAGCTTTGCTTCTTCCATCTCATACAGCGGCAGCCTCACCGGCCCAACACCCATATTCATTAGGTTCAAGGCTTTTTTTACCGGTACAGGGTTGGTGGCTATAAATATCCCCTTAAACAGATCCATTAAGCGGCTATGTATTTCAGCTGCTCCCCTGTTGTCTCCCTGCTTAAAATATGAAATCATTTTCTTTATCTCTTTTCCCGCGATATGTGAAGCAACACTTATTACTCCATAACCCCCAACAGACAAAAGAGGTAAGGTATCGCAGTCATTACCGCTGTAAATCAAAAACCCATCTTCTGCATCCCTGGCAATTGCTGAAGCCTGACTGATATCCCCACTTGCTTCTTTAACCCCGATTATATTATCTATTTTAGAAAGCTGGATACAGGTTTCCGCATCCAGATTACAGGAGGTCCTGGAGGGTACATTGTAAAGTATGACAGGCGTCTTTACCGAAGAAGCGATTGCTTCAAAATGCCTGTAAAGCCCCTTCTGAGATGGCTTATTATAGTAAGGGACAACCAAAAGCAGTGCATCAACCCCTAAACGTTCAGCTTCCTTGGAAATTTCAATAGAATGTGCGGTGTCATTTGAGCCTGTACCCGCAATTATCTTGGCCTTGCCCTTGAAATTTTCAACTGCAAATTTAAAAAGGTCTACTTTCTCCTGGTCGCTTAAGGTTGGAGACTCCCCTGTAGTCCCTGAAAGCAGGATACCGTCTGAGCCGTTCCTTATCAAATGGTCCATAAGTTTATGGGCTGAACCCAAATCCATTTGAAATTGCCCGTCAAATGGCGTAACCATAGCCGTTATAAGTTCTCCAAGCTCTACCATAAATACTCCTAACCTTAAATTTCTATCAATTTATCCAAACCATAAGTAAAACTTCCCAGTCTATCCAAACCCCTTATAGCCAATAAGACTCCCGGATAAAACGATGAACGGTCAATGCTGTCATGGCTTATGGTAACCGTCTGGCCCCTGGTTCCAAACACAACTCTCTGGTGGGCAAGCAGCCCGGGCAGCCTTATGCTGTGTATGTGAACCCCATTTAGAAAAGAACCCCTGCTTCCCTCAGCATTTTCAGATTCAAATTCCTTTAGCCTCTCTTGATTAAATTTTCGTGATTCTGCTATAGCCTCTGAAGTTAATACCGAGGTGCCCGAAGGAGCATCCTTTTTTTTATCATGATGCATCTCAATTATCTCACAGTCATCAAAATATCCCGCAATTAACCTCGATATTTTAACCATGATTACGGCACCAATAGAAAAATTGGGCACAATCAGAACCTTGCTTTTAGACTTTTCGGTTTTTTGCTTAATATTTTCCAATTCCTTTTTATCTATACCTGTGGTTCCCACTATAACATTAATGCCGTTCTCAATTGCCCAGTTTATGGTTTCTACCGCCACATCTGCAACCGTAAAATCAATTATGGTTTGTGGCAAGAGTTTCTCAATCTTCTCATACCTGTCATATACCAATGCCCCGGTTTCATCTGTGCCCAGTATGCTTCCGATATCTTTTCCTGCATCGCTTACGTCAAATCCTGCAACTATCTCAATGTCTTTTTCTTTAATCAATTCCTTTCCAATTGCTCTTCCCATTTTTCCGCATATCCCAAATACTGCTACCCTCATAAAGCCTCCCGCTTATCTATATCCCCAAGAATAACTATACTCATGTCCTCAGGATTGAAGTACCTGTCCCTTACCTTATTTATCTTATCCACTCTAACATCATCTATTTTCTTTAATATCTCATCAATAGTCAAAACTTTTTTGTCCATAATCATTGACTTACCCAACCTGAACATCCTAGAGCTTATATCCTCTACATTCAACACTATGCTTCCTTTAATATTCTCCTTAGCCCTTATTATCTCGCTTGAGCTTATTTTCTCCCTGCTTATTTCTTCAAGCTCATCATTTATTAAATCTATTATCCTTAAAGTATTGGAAGGAGAAACAGCTGCATAGGTTAATACCACCCCCGTGTCTGAATACTGGGAGTTTGTAGAAAATATTGAGTAGCTCAACCCTTCTTCTTCCCTGATCCTCTGAAAAAGCCTGCTGCTCATTGACCCCCCAAAAAGGCTTGTAAACACAGCCAGGGGGTAGCGTTCACTGTCATTCCTGCTGCAGCCCAGGCCTCCATAACAGATGTGGACAGCTTTGGTTTTATTTTTATAGACATTTTTAAATTTTCTGTTAACCGGTATAGATTTTTTAATATGGTTTTTTTTGCCTTTTTGCTTTAGACTTAACTGGCCAAGATTTTTCTTAATGCCTTCTATCAAGCACTTATGCTTAATATTTCCAGCTGCAGAAATCACCATATTCTGAAAATTAAAATTATTTTCAAAATATTGCCATATTGTTTTTTCGCTGCAATTTTTTAATGATTCTATGCTGCCTAAAACAGGTAAACTCAAAGGATGAGTGCCGAATAAATCCCTGTAGAAAAAATTAAAGATATCCTCTGAAGGACTATCCTCGACCATCTTTATCTCTTCAAATATTATCCTTTTCTCTACTTCAATATTTGAATTGAGAAAAGAGGGGTTAAAAACAATATCAAAAAGAAGCTCCATGCACCTGTCCAGATTGGTGTCTATGAAATCTGCATAAAAACAGCTGTTTTCCTTGTCTGTAAAGGCATTGTATTCTGCACCTACGGAATCAAACTCTATGGCAATATCCCTGTAGCTCCTTTTCTTTGTGCCTTTGAAAAGAAGGTGCTCAATTAAGTGGGTTATTCCATTATTTTCCCTGGCTTCATTCCTCGAGCCTGCAGAAACCCAAAAACCTAAAGATATGGACCTGAAATGAGGGATGTATTCGCTGATTACCCTAAGCCCGTTTCCTAATTCTGTTATCTCATAATTGTCAAATTTCAAACCGCCTGCTGATCCTTCTAAAAACCAGTTAATTAAGTGTCTGCTCTTTCTAATCCGATTTTTTTGGTTTTTTGGTCTATATTGGAAACCCTGACTTGTATCTTGTCACCAAGTTTAAGATAATCCTCTACATTTTTTATCCTCTTATCAGCAATCTTGGAAATATGGAGAAGCCCGTCTATGCTGGGGATGATATTTATAAATGCGCCATAATTGGTAATACCAACCACAGTTCCCGTAAACTCCTCGCCTTCCCTGATATCTTCGATGCCCTTTAGCATGGTTTTAATCATTTTCATGGCTTTCTCAATCCTGTCCTTGTCATAAGCCACTATGGATACCAATCCCTGGCCGTCAGAATCAGTTATTTCTATCTCTTCAAGGCTGAATTCTTCCTTCACCATCTTTATATTTTTGCCTCCAGGACCTATCACTTCCCCTATTTTATCTTTAGGAATCTTAAAGGAAACTATCTTTGGTGCAGTCTCTGAGAGCTCCTGCCTGGGTTCGGGAATTGTAGCCAGCATCTTATCCAGGATATAAAGTCTTCCTTCCTTGGCTTGGCTGAGGGCCTGTCTCAATATATCTAGGTTTATACCCTTAACCTTTATATCCATCTGTAAAGCAGTTAAGCCGTTTTTGGTTCCTGCAACCTTGAAATCCATATCGCCGTAGAAATCTTCTATCCCCTGTATGTCTGATAGTACTACAAAGTCACTGTCTTGCATTTTTATAAGGCCCATGGCTATACCTGAAACAGGATTCTTTATGGGTACCCCCGCATCCATAAGCGCCAGGGTGCTGCCGCATACACTGGCCATAGAGGTAGAGCCATTGGACTCAAGTATTTCTGATACCAGTCTCAGGGAATAAGGGAACTCTTCTTCAGCCGGTATCATAGGCTTTAAGGCCCTTTCCCCTAAAGCGCCATGGCCTATTTCCCTCCTCTTGGGCCCTCTTAGCGGCCATACTTCTCCGGTGCTAAAAGGCGGAAAATTATAATGGTGCATGTATCTCTTGAATTCTTCCACCCCAAGGCTGTCAATCCTTTGTGCCTCTCTAATTGAACCTAAGGCAAGAATGGTAAGTGCCTGAGTTTTGCCCCTGATAAACAAGCCCGAGCCATGTGTTTCAGGAAATAACCCAACTTCACAATATATCCTTCTTATTTCATCAGGTTTCCTTCCGTCAGGCCTTATATTGTTTTTTGCAATGGCTTCCCTTACCAGTTCCCTTTCCAGCTCTTTTAAGCTTTGGCTTATGTATTCGCCCTGTTCTGGGTATTCCTCTGATAAATTAGTTTTAATCTCTTCCTTTAGGGGTTTTAGCTCATCCTGAAAAAAACCTTTTTTGGTCTGGTCCAGAAGCTTTTCCCGTTCTTCTCTGTTTGCATACTCTACCACTTTGTCCAGCAAAGCCTTTACCTTCTCATAGCCTAATTGCCTTACCTTGTCATTAATTTCTTCAGGAACACCGAATTTTTTTACTTCAAGCTTGGTTTTGCCAACTTTTTCCCTGAATTCCTTCTGCAGCTCTATTATCTTTTTTATCTCCTCATGCGCCAGCTCTATTGCTTGAAGGGCAATCTCTTCATCAGCTTCATTAGCATTAGCTTCTACCATTATTATTGATTTTTCCGTTCCCGCAACCACAATATCGATTTCACTTTCTTCCAGCTCTCCATAGGTAGGATTTATTATCCACTCACCACCAACTTTTCCTATCCTCACCGCACCGATTGGTTCCGGAAAAGGTATATCTGAAATGACCAGCGCCATAGATGCACCGTTAATAACCAGTACATCGTAAGGACTTATTTGATCCACGGACAGCACAGTGGCAATTATCTGGATTTCATTTCTTATATTGTTATCAAAAATAGGCCGCAGCGGCCTGTCGGTCAAACGGGAAATCAGAGTTGCTTTTTCTGAGGATTTCCCTTCCCTCTTGAAAAAACCGCCAGGAATTTTACCTGCTGCATACATTCTCTCTTCTACATCCACAAACAGGGGGAAATAATCTATGTCATCCCTCGGTTTCTCACTCATTACTGAAGTTACCAGCACACCATTTCCTCCGCATTTTACCAGTACGGCGCCGTTTGCCTGGTTTGCAATTTTGCCGGTTGAAAAAATTACATTATTTGCACCAATTTTTATCTTACAATTTTCCTCTCGAATAAAATCATCTTTCAAAATATATACTCACTCCTTACTTTCTTAAACCCAGTTTTTTAATTAATTTTTTGTACCTTTCCAGTTCATTGTCCTGCAGGTACTTTAAAAGTCTTTTCCTTTTTCCTACCATCATCACCAGACCCCTTCTTGAATGATGGTCTTTCTTATTTTTTTTAAGGTGTTCATTAAGGTTGTTTATCTTCTCGGTCAATAAAGCAATTTGAACCTCCGATGAACCCGTATCATCTTCCTTAACCTTGAATTTATCAATTAGCTTCTGTTTGTCTTCCTTCTCTAGACCCAACTTTTTCATCTCCTTCTATATTTATATCGCACAATAATTTATCATAACTAACATTTTATTACAATTAAAATAAGGCTGACTAACTCAAATTAAAGAAATCCCTGCCAGCCTTTAAATCTTTTTGCATCTGGTCAACCAGCTCCTGGCTACTGTTAAAACGTATTTCTTTTCTCAACTCCTTTAAAAAACATACCTTTATTTTAACACCATATATGTTTTTATTGAAATCTATTATAAATACCTCTATCCATTTTTTGTTATCTTCAAATGTAGGGTTGTCGCCGATATTCACCAAACAGGGCAGCAATTTATCCTCATTTCCCACCTTGACCTGACCCAGGTATACACCATCCTGGGGAGTTACATATTTATCAGAAACATCAATATTGGCGGTTGGAAAACCAAGCTTTTTGCCCCTGCCCACTCCTTTTACCACCGCTCCGGATATGCAAGGTTTACGCCCAAGCAGCTTGCTTACCTTATCTATTGCTCCCTTCCTGTAATATTTCCTTATGTTGGTACTGGATATTATAATTCCATTTTCCCTGTAAAGAGGTATTATGTTTACCTTTATCCCGTATTTTCCAAGGAATTGCTTAAGGAAGATGCCGTCTCCCTTTCCGCCATAGCCAAACCTGAATCCTTCCCCTACAAATATTTCCTTCAGGTGGAATTTTTTCATCAGTATCTTTTTACAAAAATCCTTAGGCCCAAGCATAGAAAATTCCCGGCTGAAGCTCTGGGTAACGATATAATCCACACCAAGTTTTTCAATTAGGCTCAGTTTCTGCTCAAATGAAGTTATGAGTTTTTTATGGATAGTTCCCTTTATAACATTTAGAGGAGGCCGGTCAAATGTAAAAACCAGGCTGCTTCCTCCGATTTTTTTAGCCCTGTTTACGCATAAGCCGATTATCTTCTGGTGGCCCTTATGCAGTCCGTCAAAAAATCCTATTACCACTATTATGTCCCTGCCCGCCAGATAGCTTTTGTCCAGCTGGCTCAATTTGATTATCTGTGTCAAAATCTAACTTCCTTCTATTTTTCCAGTAGACCACTATATTCTATTTAATTATCAGATAATTACAATAGGCTTGCTGAGTCCGGGGCCTTCGCCGGGCTCTTCCGCCACCAGGTGTACAGCCAGCAGTTCCCCTTCCCCGTCCCTAACTTTTACAATGTCACCGGGCTTTAATTTCGCTACCTCTGAAGCCCTGCTGTCAACCATTTCAGGTATAAGCCAATGGCCATTTTTTATGCTTTTCTTATATTTATTGCCAACTGTGATATTAGCTGCCCCGGGTAAAGCTCTCTCTATATCCAATACTGCATCCATAAAGCAATCCTTTATATCATCAGAGGAAATGGCTGCAGATGCCTTAAATTTTCCAATTCTTGTCCTGGTGAGGCTTCCCACCGCCGCACCACACCCAAGCTTCTGGCCTGCAGCATGAGCCAGCCACCTCACATATGTTCCCGAGCTGCAGGATACCTTCAGGCTTATTGTATTCCCTCCATATCCCAGCACCTCAATGTGGTAAATGCTTATCTTTCTTTTTTCCACCTCTATTTTTTTCCCTTCCCTTGCATAAGCATAGAGGGGACGCCCTTTATGCTTCAGGGCAGAATAAATAGGTGGAGTTTGGTACTGGCTGCCTTTAAATTGTTCAATTGTTCTTTTAATAGTTTCAGGACTGTAAGAAGGAGGGCTTTTTTCCTCCAGAATTTTCCCGCTCATATCCCATGTATCAGTAACCACACCCAGCCTTATGCCTACTTCATATTCTTTATCCAGGGATAGAAAATAAGGGGAAAGCTTGGTTGCCCGGTTAAGCATAATTATCAGCAAACCGTCTGCCAGAGGATCCAGGGTGCCTGCATGCCCAATTTTGTTTAAAAAAAAACCTTCTTTATCTGCCTGATTACATCATAAGAGGTAATACCGCTCTTTTTGTTAACCAGCGCTATTCCGTTTAAGTTTTTAATATCCTTTTTATTCATAATTCTGATTGGTGTTTTTCAATAATCCCTATGAGGTCACCTGCTATTTTATCAATATCCCCGGAACATGAGTAAGCGGCAGCCATGCGGTGCCCCCCACCGCCAAACCTCAATGCCAGATTAGCCACATTGATGCCCTGGTCCGAAGACCTTAAGCTCACCTTAAATCTTTTGTCTCCAATCTGCTTAATAAAGGCAGCTATCTTTACCCCTTCCACACTCCTTAACAGCTCAATTATTCCATCCTGGGCAGAAAAAGGCAGCCTCAATTTGTTAAAATCTTTTTGGAGGACATAAGAATAAATTAAATTTTTACTTTTTATAAAATTTATCCTCTTAAAAACAAGCTCAAGGAGCTTAAATCTGTTCAAAGGGTCATTCTCGTAGATTTGTGAAAAAATTTCAGCAGGTACTATACCAAACTCCAGGAGGTGGCTCACTATCTTGTGTACCTCCGCAGTGGTATTTTCATATTGAAATTTTCCCGTATCGGTAAGTATGCCTGTATATATGCCTGCAGCTATTTTTTTGTTAAGATAGCTTGGAAAACTTCCGGTAATAATATCATAGATCATCTGCGCGGTAGCTGCTTTCTTTGGATTTACAATATTTATGAGCCCATAGTTTGAATTATTGATATGGTGGTCAATATTAATAACAGTCCTGGATTCCAAAACCAGCCTTTTGTAATCTATACCCATCCTTTTTTCATCTGCGCAATCAAGGCAGAATGTTACCGGTTTGGAATCGAAACCAAGGCCGTCTAAGCTTTTTTTTACCTGTTTTACTGACGGCAGGTATTTGTATTGGTAAGGCACCTGATCAGTACAGAGCATATAGCTTTTTTTTCCCATAGCCTTAAACAGATTATGTAGAGCACTCTGGGAACCTAGTGAGTCCCCATCAGGAAACAGGTGGGTAATGATTAAAAAACTATGGTTGGTGCTTATTATATGGGATACTTTTTCAATCTCTTTAGCTTTATCCAAAATTATTTCTATCCATCAACATCTTTATTTTTTTTCAGCTTTTCCAGGATGCCTGAAATCCTCATGCCCTTATCTATTGACTCATCATATTTAAACCGCAGCACGGGTATATTCCTAAGCTCTACCCTCTCCTTGAGTTTACGTTTAATGAAGCCGCTGCTTTTTTCAAGGCCTTCCATGCTCCTTTTAATGCCGGCCTGGCCATTTAAGACACTTATGTAAATGTCAAGATACTTATGGTCAGAGGATAAAATTGTATCTGTTACGGTTGTAAAACCAACCCTGGGATCCTTTACCAGCTCATTGATAATAAAGCTTATTTCTCTTTTTATATCAATTTCTAATTTTTTTGTCCTATCCATTGGCCTGAGTTACTGCTCTACCTCCTGTTCCTCAAAGACCTCTATAATATCGCCTTTGTTTATATCCTGGAAGTTTTCTATCCTTATCCCGCACTCATAGCCCGCAGATACCTTTTTTACATCTTCCTTGAACCGGTGTATGGTTCCTATCCGGCTTTCATATATTATCTTCCCGTCCCTTACTATCCTAACCAGGTTCCCTCTTTCTGCTTCACCTTCTAAAACATAACAGCCTGCTACTGAACCTACCTTGGGTATCTTGAACAGTTCCCTTACTTCAATCTTTCCTTTTTCCACTTTCTCTATTTTAGGTTCAAGAAGCCCCTTAAAAGCAAGTTTTACATCATCTATAAGCTTATATATGATGTTATAGGTCCTTATTTCCACCCCTTCTTGTTTGGCCAGCTGCTTTGAACCTGAAGCAGGAACCACTCCAAAACCAATTACTATCGAACCTGAAGCTGCAGCAAGGATAATATCGCTGTCTGTTATTGCCCCAACGCCTTTATGTATTATATTTATGTTTATGTTTTCCTCTTGAATCTGGTTTAAGCCTTTTTCTACCGCATCCAAAGAGCCGTTGGAATCCGATTTTAGGACTATCCCCAGCACCTTGACCTCTTCCTGTTCAGACAGTTTTGACAACTCTTCTAAGGTCATGGTCTTTTTAGACTCGCTAACCTGGGACATCTTCCTGTCATATTCCTTCCTGCTTATAATATCTTTGGCCACTTTTTCATTCTTTACCACAAACAGCTTATCTCCTGCCTGGGGCACAGTAGAAAAACCGAGTATTTCTACCGGTTGCGACAGCACCGCTTCTTCTATCCTGTCACCATTCTCATCCATTAGAGACCTTATCCTGCCCATTGAATTACCGGTAACAAAGTTATCTCCAATCTTAAGGGTACCCCTTTTGACTATAACCGTTGCTATAGGCCCCATTCTCTTATCCAGCCTGGACTCAATTATGATTGCGCTAGCTTCGGCAGAAGGATTGCCCTTAATCTCATTCATGTCTGCGACCAGCAGAATCATCTCCAGCAGCTCACCAATGTTTGTCTTCTTTTCAGCTGAAATTTCAACACAAATGGTATCACCGCCCCACTCCTCAGGCACGAGGTCATATTCTGTCAGGCCCTGCTTTACTTTATTGGGATCTGCATTGGGTAAATCAATCTTATTTATGGCTACAATAATAGGTACTTTGGCAGCTTTGGCATGGTCTATCGCCTCTACAGTTTGGGGCATTATCCCGTCATTTGCTGCAACCACTATAATAGCAATATCTGTAACCCTTGCCCCACGGGCCCTCATGGTTGTAAACGCTTCATGTCCCGGCGTGTCTATGAAGGTGATTTTCCTCTTGCTGTGCATGATCTGATAAGCACCGATATCCTGGGTGATTCCCCCTGCTTCGCTGGATGCAACCTTTGTATTCCTGATAGCGTCAAGCAATGTGGTTTTACCATGGTCTACGTGCCCCATAACGGTTACTATAGGAGGCCTTATTTTTAAGTCTTTTTCAGAATCATCATATATTTCATCAAACTTTTCTTCAAAACCTATTATATTGTATTTAAAATTATATTCATTGGACAAAATCTCTACCAGGTCCTTATCCAAAGGCTGGTTTATATTAACCATTTCCCCCATATTAAACAGTGTTTGTATCATTTCGCTGGAAGGTATACTGACTCTTTCAGAAATCTGCTTAATGGTAGCCCTATCCGGCAGCTCCAGCACTTTTTTAATCTGGGGCCTCTGTTTTTTCTCTTTTACTTCAGAATCTTTTGTGCCTTTCTTGCTGTCTTCTTTTTTAACCGCCTTTTTCTTAGGAGTACTCCTTACTCTTATCCTTCCGCTCTTTTCTTCCTTGTCCAGCTCCTTATCCAGCACACTCCTTATATTCCTTCTTTTTTCTTCTTCCCAGTTTGCTTTTACTTTTTTACCTTCTGTTTTTTTCTTAAACAGCCCTTTGACCTTCTTTTCCTGGGCAGGGGTAAGGGTAGACATATGGCTTTTTACCTCTATGCCCTTCTCTTTCAGCATCTCTATCAGTTTCTTTGAAGTTATTTTATTTTCCCTGGCAATTTCGTATACTCTAATTTTCTATCCCTTCCCTTTAATAATTTATTCCACAGACTCTTCGGTACTCTGCCTGGATTCAAGCCTCTGCCTTCTCGCCTCTTCAAGCTCATCTTCAAACTGTTGCTGGCTCTTTATATCAATCTTCCAGCCGGTAAGTTTTGCAGCCAGCCTGGCATTCTGGCCTTCCCTGCCGATAGCAAGGGAAAGCTGATCGTTTGGCACAACTACCAGCGCAAATTTTCTATCCTCGTCTGTCAAAACCTTTACTACCCTTGCCGGTGACAGCGAATTTTTTATAAATTCAACTACTTCTTCGCTGTAGCTGACTATGTCAATTTTCTCTCCACCAAGTTCATCTACTACCATCCTCACCCTTGAACCTTTGGGTCCGACACAAGCGCCCACCGGGTCAACATTCTTGTCATTGGATTTAACCGCTATCTTGGTCCTGTAGCCCGGTTCCCTGGCAATATTTATTATCTCTACTATATCTTCAATTATTTCCGGAACCTCAAGTTCAAACAGCTTCCTGACAAGGCCGGTGTGGGTCCTGGATACAATTACCTGGGGTCCCTTGGTTGTTTTCCTGACTTCGGAAATATAGGCCTTAATCCTCTCCCCATGCCTGTACCTTTCATTGGGTACCTGTTCGTACTGGGGAAGCAGCGCTTCCACCTTGCCCAGGTCTACCAGCGTAAACCTGGCATCGCTCTGCTGGATTATGCCGGTAACCAGGTCCCCAACCCTGTCCTTGAACTCCTCATACATTATCTCTCTTTCAGCTTCTTTTATCTTCTGCTTTATTACCTGCATGGCTGTCTGAGCTGCAATCCTTCCAAAATTATCAGGAGTTACCTCCACCTCATCTTCCTCATGCTCATCTTTTTCCTCTTCGTCAAATACCTTAAACACCTTTATCTCGCCGGTATCTGTATCTATATCCACCCTGCTGTCATAATCTATCTTGTAATTTTTCTTATACGCAGAATTAAGGGCTATCTTTAAAGCATCTATCAGGGTATCCATCTTTATACCCTTTTCCTTTTCCAGTTCCCTCAATGCTGCTACTAATTCTTTATTCAACTTATATCACCTATCTTAAAAAATTTGGATAAACAACAAAAATAGTGGGTCAAGCCCACTATCTTGCAAACATTATGCTCCCTGAAATTTGTAAATAAGTATAGCACAAAATAAAAATAATTCAACAGCATCCAAATGTGGGTTTACGCCAGCATTTCTTTTAAGGTGGTAAACCGATCTCCCACAATATTTCGGTTAACAGCAATGCCAATGGCTTTCTTGCTTCCTACAAGCACAGCAATCCTTTTAGCCCTGGTGATAGCGGTATAAAGGAGATTCCTTTGAAGCAGCATATAATGTGAGGTTAGTATAGGGATTATTATGCAGGGAAACTCCGAACCCTGGGATTTATGTATGGATATGGCATAAGAAAGGTTCAGCTCATCAAGCTCATAATAGTTATATAAAATATTCCTACCTTCAAAACTGACGGTTACTTCCCCTTGTTTGCTTTCTATATGCCTGATAAAACCTATGTCCCCGTTATAGATATCTTTTTCATAATTATTCTTCAGCTGGATTACCTTATCCCCAAGCCTGAACTCAGATATTAATCCGCGCACTTTTATGCTGCTTTTGTTGAGCTTTTCCTGTATTTCCCTGTTCAGGTTTTGCACACCCACCATTCCTTTGTTTGTGGGGACCAGCACCTGTATGTCATTTAAAGGGTCCAAACCAAAACTCTGGGGGATTTTTTTGCCCACCAGATCTAGCACAAGGCTAACAACCTTGTGGGGGTCATTTTTTTCGATAAAGAAAAAATCATCCTCCTTGGGCTTGCCGATATACGGAAATATCCCGTCCCTTACCTTGTGGGCATTATAGATTATGAGGCTCTGTCCCTGCTGCCTGTATATCTTTTTTAGAATTATAACCGGAAACTGCCTGGAATCTATTATATCATTTAATATATTCCCCGGCCCTACTGAAGGCAACTGGTCAGCATCTCCCACAAGAATAAGGCTGGTTGACTCTTTTACCGCCTTAAGCAGCGAGCTTAAAAGCCTTATATCAATCATGGAAGCCTCATCTATAATCAGGGTATCGGCATCAAGCCGGTTTTTTTCATTTTTTAGGAAACAATTGCGCTTAGGGTTGTATTTTAGAAGCCTGTGTATGGTTTTAGCTTCCTTTCCGGTTGCCTCACTTAATCTTTTTGAAGCCCTTCCCGTAGGCGCTGCCAGCAGTACCTTTTTATTCCAGGATTCCAGAAGCATGAGTACAAAATTTAATATTGTACTCTTGCCGGTACCCGGGCTTCCGGTGATTATAAGTATCTTTTTGGTCACTGCCCCTACTATTGCCTCTTTCTGGGCCTGGTCAAGCACCACATTATTCCTTGCGGAAAGCTCTTCTATAAATGACTGTATGGATTTTACCTGCCGGGATTTATCTACCACCCCGTAATCATGGATTTTTTTTAACTTTCTGGAAACATAAACCTCTGCCTCATACAAATCCCTGAGGTAAACCTTTTCTTCATATCCGCCGGCAGTTATAATCCTTTTTTCGTTTTCTAGATCATTTAAGGCCTTATTGGCTATGTCCAGCTCTATTTGAAGAAAATCTACAGCCATCTCCCTCAGCTTCTGGCAGGGACAGTAACAGTGGCCTGCATTTTCCATATCCTTAAGCAGGTATATTATTCCGGCTTTAGCCCTGAAAATAGAGTTCCTGTCTATTCCTATATTCTGGGCAATGCGGTCTGCAGTCTTAAAACCTATCCCAAAAATATCTTCACAGAGTCGGTATGGATTCTCTTTTAATATGTTTATGGCCTCTTTACCGTAATGCTTGAACACCTTAAGGGAGAGCGCATTACCCAGCCCGTAGGTTTTTAGAAATATAAGGGCATCCCTCTGATCCCTGTGCTCATGGTAAGCATCCATTACCATTTTTACCCTTTTTTGGCCAAAGCCCTCTATCTGGGTAAGTTTCTGGGGATCCTGATCCAGGATTTTTAAAGTATCCAGCTTGAAACGCAAAACAATCTTTTTGGCCATTGCAGGCCCTATCCCCTTTATTAATCCAGAACCAAGGTATTTTTCTATGCCTTCGGTGGTTTGGGGTTCAATATATTTTACATCCTCTATTTTAAACTGGCTGCCGTATTTTGCATCCTCATACCAGTGGCCGGTAATCTCAACCCTCTGCCCGCAATCCATATTATTTATATTGCCTACGATGGTTATAAGCTGGGCCTGGTTATCCCTCCTGAGCTTGCCTACAAAAAAATTGGTTTCCGGGTTGCTGTAAATTATCCTTTCCAGGGTTCCGCAGATAGTTTCGGTGTTTAATTTCTCCATGGAGTTTAATGTTTAAAATTGTCCAGAAATTCCGGTATATCTTTTAGGGCAACCTCTTTTTTTGCCCCGTCTTTGCTGAATTCTGCTTCAATCAAACCTTTAGCCAAATAGTTCTTTCCGATTATAAGCCTTAGGGGTATGCCGATAAGGTCTGCGTCCTTGAATTTTACCCCTGCCCTTACATTCCTATCATCATAAAGTACATCAACCCCCAAATCCAGCAGCATTCTGTAAATCTTGTCTGCTGCATCCCGGATTTTACTGTCCTGGGTATTGGTGGCAATTATAATGGCTTTAAAAGGTGCTATGCTCTCAGGCCATACAATCCTGTCCCGGTCGCTCAACTGCTCGATGGAAGCAGACATTATCCTGCTTATGCCTATGCCGTAGCAACCCATCTGAAATGTTTTCTGTTTCCCGTCTTCATCCAAAAATTTTGCTTCAAGCGCTTTGCTGTATTTTTCACCAAGCTTGAATATATGGCCGATTTCTATACCTTTTTTAAAATCCAATTCATTTCCGCATTCCCCGCATAAATCTCCCTTTACCGGATAGGAAAAATTACCCCACTGGCCGGTACTAAAATCCCTGGGATAGTTAGCGTTAATATAATGGTAGTCTTTCTGGTTAGCCCCAACCGCCAAATTGGACTTGCCTTCAATTGAGTAATCGGAAAAGATTTTTACCTCTTTTGCCGGCCCTACAGGGCCAAAGAAACCCAGGTTCAGCTCTCCCGCTAAATCCTGGTCCTGTATCAATGCTAGAGGGGTTTTAGCTGCCCCGGCTGCCCTTTCCAGGTCCAGCTCCCTTTCTCCGCTTAACAGGAAAGCATAAAGTTTACCGTCTTCTCCATTAAGCACCATGGATTTAACAATGCCGGTTACCGGTACTTTTAAAAAATCTGATACCTCTTCAATGGTTTTTGCTCCCGGAGTGTGTATCTTTTTTAAATCTTTCGGCTCTTCTTTTTTAACCCCTGCCGGCCTGAACCTGGCATTTTCCTGCTTGGCCGAATATCCGCAGCTGCACTGGACCACAACCTCTTCGCCATCCTCTGCCATTATTATAAATTCATGGGAAACCTTGCCCCCTATTAAGCCGGTATCAGCCTCCACTACCATATATTCCAAGCCAAGCCTTTCGGTAATCCTGCAATAGGCCTGATACATCTTTTGGTAGATTTGCTCAAGCTCTTCCTCATTTCTGCAAAAACTATAGGCATCTTTCATAATAAATTCCCTGGCCCTTAAAATACCATACCTTGGCCTTATCTCGTCCCTGAACTTTACATGTATCTGGTACAGGTTTATGGGCAGTTCCTTATAAGACTTAATATCCAGATAAGCCAGATAGGTTATAAGCTCTTCATGGGTGGGGCCCAGGCAAAAATTCCTCTCATTCCTGTCCTTTAGCCTGAACATTTCCGGGCCATACTGGTTCCACCTGCCGGATTTTTCCCACAGGTCCGAAGGCTGCATTATGGAGAGTACCAGCTCTATGGCTTCAGCCCTGTTCATCTCCTCCCTTACAATATCTTCTATTTTCCTAAGAACCTTAAGTCCCAGGGGAAGGTATGCATAAATACCTGCAGCCACCTTCCTTACCAGGCCTGCCCTCAAGCTTAAGGCATGGCTCTTTATCTCCGAGCTGCTTGGCTCTTCCTTTAGGGTGGGGATATAAAATTTTGAGAATCTCATCGGTCACCTATCCAGCAATGTTTGTAATTGCCTGTTAAATTCATCCAGGATTGAATTAATTTCAACCCTTTTAATAACCCTGCCTTTTAAAAAAATTGCTGCCTTGCTTTTGCCCATAGCTATGCCCAGATCAGAATCCCTTGCTTCACCGGGACCATTAACCACGCAGCCCATTACTGCAATCTTGAGCGGTTTTTTGATATTCTGGGTAATTTTTTCCACTTCTTTGGCCAGACCTTTAAGGTCTGTATTGGTTCTCCCGCAAGTAGGGCAGGAAACTATATCCACCCCGTAGTTTCTCAATCCCAGGTTATTGAGTATCAGATAACCGGCCCTTACTTCCTGCAGCGAGCTGTCAGTAAGGGAAACCCTTATGGTGTCACCAATGCCTTCAGATAAAAGTATTCCCAGGCCCAGGGAAGACTTTATGCTTCCCTGCATCAGAGGTCCGGCCTCGGTTACTCCCAGGTGAAGGGGGTAGTCAACCTTTTCAGATATTTTCCGGTAAACATCTATTGTATCCAGCACAGAAGAAGCTTTTGCAGAAATCTTAAAATTGCTGAAATTATGTTTTTCAAAAAAAGCCACACCCCTTAAAGTGCTCTCCACCATTGAATCAACAATGTTTCCATCATTTGCCTTAAGTATGTCCTTTTCGATTGATCCCGAGTTTACCCCTATCCTTATCGCGGCATTGCTCTTTGAAGCCTTTTTTATAATTTTGTACAGACCTTCTTCCCTGCCTATATTCCCCGGATTTACCCTAACACAGTCCACACCGATGTCCAAACAATCCAGAGCAAGGCGGTAATCGAACTGGATATCCGCCACCAGGGGTATACCAAACACCCCTTCAGCGATAAGGGACTTAAGCCGTGCTACGGATTCCCTGTCAGGAACGGCCACCCTTATAATCTCGCAACCGCAACCGATAAGAGATTCTATTTCCCTTACAATGGCCCGGCGGTTGTCCAGCTTGGACTTGGTCATCGACTGTACGGTTATGGGGCTGTTTGCCCCTACGGCAACATTTCCCACTTTTATCTGTCTGGTCTTTTTTCTCTTTATTTCCATAGCTACATGTTCTGTAGGTTAAACGGACTTATTATATCATAAACAAAACCGATTATTAGAAGCGAAACCAGAAGAATAATACCTATGGTATTGAAAATTTCCAGCGCACGTTTGGACAAAGGTTTTTTCCTGAAACCCTCTATTGCCAGCACAAGCAGGTGCCCGCCGTCCAACGGCAGTATAGGCAGCAGGTTCCCAAAAACTAAAAGCAGGGATACAAGGGCTACAAAAAGTATGAAATTCTGAAAACCCATTGCCGCAGATTGCTGAAATATGCTTACTACTCCTACCGGAGATACAGGCCTTGCTTCAGTAAAAGAAAGCTGGCCGCTGAAAAGCATCCCGAAAAGCATGAAATAGGTCCTGATAATATCCCCGGTCATCACAAAGCTCTCTTTTATAACCTGTCCAAAAGAAAGGTACTCCTTTACAACTTCCGGGCCTATCCCCAAATACCTTCCCCCTTCCCTTTCTTCAAGCTCTACCTGGATGGTGGCCTCCCTGCCGTCCCTTATTACTTTATACCGGGCAGTATCTTCCGGGTGTTCCCTTGTAGCCTGTGCAAATTCATCCCAACTATCAACCTCCTGGCTGTTTAAGGCCACCACCTTATCCCCTGTTTTAAAGCCGTACCGGTCTGCAGGCGAATCCGGTTCGATATAACCTATGGTGGTGGTAGGAGCAAAAACGCCCATACTCAAGAATACGGCTATTAACAAAACCGCAAATACGGCATTTAAGCTTACTCCCCCAATAATTACCAGAAATTTCCTGTATAACGGTTTCTTGGCATAGGACTTATCTTCCATTTCTTGCGGCACCTCAGCATCCCTGTCCATGCCCAGTATCTTATTATAGCCGCCAACCGGTATGGCGCTGAGCCCCCATGTAGTTCCACCTTTTGATTTAAACTTCAGCAGTTTGGGGCCAAGGCCTATAAAGAATTCCTCTACATGTATGCCGTTTAACTTGGCCATTAAAAAATGCCCAAATTCATGAACAAGCACTATGAAAGAAAAACCAAGTATGGCCAGGATATACTGCAGTATTATCGTTAAATTATTCATAATATTATACTCTGCCGAACCTGCGGTTTCTTTTCTGATAACTGCGTATTGCTTTCAGGTAGTGGCTCCTGCTGAAATCAGGCCAAAGAGTCCTGGTAAAATAAAATTCTGCATAAGCGCTCTGCCAAAGCAAAAAATTACTTATCCTGTATTCGCCGCTGGTCCTGATAATAAGGTCGGGATCCGGGCAGCCCCTTGTGTAGAGAAAGCCCGAAAAGATATTTTCATCCAACCTCTCCATATCCAGCTTTTTGTTCTTAAAATCTTTACATATATTTTTAGCCGCATTTATTATTTCCTGCCGCGAGCCGTAGTTGAAGGCTATACTGAACACCATTTTACGATTATTCTCGGTTACCTTCTCTGCATGCCTGAAACTGTCCATAACCTCCTTTGGAGATTTATCCCTCTCCCCAATTATTTTTATTTTTACCCCATTGCTGTTCAGGGACTCAAGCTCCTTTTGCAGGCAATCTACAAAAAGCTCCATCAGGAAATTAACCTCATTTTTTGGCCGGTCCCAGTTCTCGCTGGAGAAAGCAAACACGGTAAGGTGCTTTACCCCCACCTCGACTGAAGTTTTTATAACCTGTCTCAAAGACTCTACTCCTGCCCTATGCCCCATTACCCTGGGCAGATTCCTCCTGGCAGCCCATCTCCCATTACCGTCCATTATTATTCCCACATGTCCGGGTATGTTTCCTTTTTTTAGAGTCTCGGCATTTGGAGTTTGTATAGAATAAAGAAAGGAAGAAATAAAATTCAATACAGCCTACCTACACTTCCATTATTTCCTTTTCTTTATTTGATAAGGCACTGTTGATTTTTTCTATAAATTCATCAGTTAATTCCTGAGCTTCCTTCTGCATATGTATATGGTCATCCTCAGTTATGTCCCCGTCGGTTTCCATCTTCTTAAGTTCTTCATTCAAATCCCGCCTGACATTCCTTACGGATATTCTGCCTTCCTCAGCAATCTTTTTTATAACCCTTACCAGTTCCTTTCTCCTTTCTTCATTTAAAGGAGGGATGTTCAGCCTTATAATCTTTCCATCATTATTGGGGGTTATGCCTATATCAGAAGCAAGTATCTGTTTTTCAATTTCCTTTAAAAATTTTGGCTCGTAAGGGGCTATGAGCATCGTCCTTGCTTCCGGTATGCTTATGTTCGCAATATGCTTTAAAGGAGTCTTTGTGCCATAATAGTCTATATGTATTTCGTCCAGCAGTGAAGCAGACGCCCGTCCTGTCCTGATGGTATTAAATTCATGGTGTGTCTTTTCTACAGCCTGCTCCATACTTTTTTCAGCATCCTTGAATATTTTATCTCTCATGACTTACCCTTTCCTAATTATGGTGCCAATTTTTTTACCCATTATTACCCCCCTGATATTTCCGGGCTTATTTATATTGAAAATCACAATGGGTAAATTATTTTCCATGCAAAGAGAGGTAGCTGTTGAATCCATTACCCTCAGATTTTTATTAAGTACATCAATATAGGTAAGTTCCCGATACTTCTTAGCGTCCTGGTATACTTTCGGATCTTTATCATACACGCCATCTACCTTGGTTGCCTTAAAAATTATCTCAGCATCTATTTCCAATGCCCTCAGGGCAGCAGCGGTATCAGTGGTAAAATAAGGGTTTCCGGTTCCTCCCGCAAAAATTACCACCCTTTTTTTCTCCAGATGCCTTACCGCTCTCCTCCTGATAAAAGGCTCGGCCACTTCCTGCATGGAAATAGATGTCTGTACCCTGGTCCACACACCTTTCTGCTCCAAAGCATTTTGAAGCCCCAGAGCATTCATTATTGTGGCCAGCATGCCTATATAATCAGCGGTTGTCCTGTCCATGCCATTTGCACTGGCAGAAACCCCTCTCCAGAAATTGCCCCCGCCAATAACAATAGCTATTTCTACACCCATCTGCACAACTTCCCTTACCTGGTCGGCTATTACATTAATTACCTTAGGATCAATTCCATAACTTACCTTACCAAGTAAGGCCTCACCGCTTATTTTCAATAATATTCTTTTGTATTTTGGTTTAGGCATCTATTTTCTAGGATTCTTCACCAAGCACAAAACGGGCAAACCTCTTTATTTTTATGTTTTCTCCTATTTTGGCTATGGTCTGTTTCACCAGATCACCCACCGTAATATCATTGTCCTTTACGAATGGCTGCTGGTAAAGGCAGTATTCTTCAAAGAATTTTTTAATTTTACCTTCGGCAATTCTATCCGCAATATTTTCAGGCTTTCCTTCATTTAAGGCCTGCTTTATATATATTTCCTTTTCCTTTCCCACTATTTCTTCAGGAACATCTTCTTTGGAAACATAAACCGGGGCAGCTGCCGCAATATGCAGAGCTATATCATGGACAAATGACTTAAACATTTCATTTTTTGCCACAAAGTCTGTTTCACAATTAGCTTCTACCAGAACTCCCACCTTGGCCCCCAGATGTATATAGCTGTCTATGATACCTTCTTTTGTTGCCCTGGCAGCCTTCTTGGTCGCTTTTGCTAGGCCTTTTTCCCTTAAAAGTTTCTCGGCCTTCTTCAGGTCTCCCTTGCTTTCAAGCAGAGCTTTCTTGCAATCCATCATACCAACGCCAGATTTTTCTCTCAATTCCTTTACTAAATCCGCTTTTATTTCCATTTTATCCTACTCCCTCTATTGCTATACCCATACATTATCTTCAGGCTTTTCCTCGAGCTCGCCTTCCGGAACTTCCTTTTCAAGTTTTTTGGCCTCTTTTTCCTCTGGGCTTGTTTCAATTTTTACTTTTTCCTGTTTTCCTTTTTTCACTGCATCAGCAATTATGCTGGTAATTAAGCTGCACGAACGTATGGCATCATCATTTCCCGGTATTATATAGTCTATGTCATCGGGATCGCAGTTTGTATCGGTAATGGCTATTATGGGGATGCCAAGCTTTTTTGCTTCATTTACCGCAATGGCTTCTTTGTTGGGATCAACAATATACAGGGCTTCGGGAAGCCTTTTTAAATCCCTTATCCCCCCTATATTGTACAGCAGTTTTTCATATTCCTTTCTGATGCCCAGAACCTCTTTTTTGGGGAGCTTGTCAAATACCCCCTCTTTTTCCATCTCCTCAATTTCCAGCAGCCTCTTTGTCCTTTTGCTTATGGTCTCAAAATTGGTCAGCGTGCCCCCTAACCAGCGGTTCTTTACATACGGCATACCGCAGTCCTTAGCATAATTTTCGATGGTATCCTGGGTCTGTTTCTTTGTTCCCACAAAAAGAACAGTTCCCCCGTCACTGGCCAGATTTTTAACAAAATCATAGGCATCCATTATAAACTGCATGGTCTGCTGCAAATCAATTATATATATACCGTTTTTTGAGGTATATATATATTTCTTCATTTTAGGGTTCCATTTACGGGTCTGATGGCCGAAATGAACCCCCACTTCCAGAAGTTGTTTCATGGTTACGATACTCAAAATATTTCCTCCCTCTTATGGTTATTCCTCCACCACTTTAACTGTTAGGTGACACCATAATGCTGCAAGTGGTGTGTGTATTTATTCAATCACCAAGTTTAGCATAAAGTATTTTATTGAGCAAACATATTAAACCTATTTTGCCCGGGGATGATAGTTTCGGTAATCCTGCTTAATCTTTTTGATATTAAGATGAGCATATATCTGGGTGGTTGATATATTTTCATGGCCCAAAAGTTCCTGTATCTCCCTAATATTTGCTCCCTCCTGAAGCATATGGCTGGCAAAACTATGCCTCAGACTGTGGGGGGTTATATCTTTTTTTATCTGTGTTCCGGCCACATACCTCTTAACCAGGGAACTTATACTCCTTGTAGAAAGCCTTTCTCCGTTTTTATTCAGAAAAAGGTAGGGGCTTTTCTTATATCCACGTTTTGAATGCAAAAAATTATGCCTGATTTCCATATACCCTGCCAGAGCATCTGCTGCCCTGCTGTTTATATAAACAATTCTCTGCTTGTTTCCCTTGCCGGTAACCTTTATCTGGCTATTTTCCATATCCAGGTCTTCCATCCTTATGCCAGCTATTTCGCTTACCCTGGCACCGGTTGAGTACATGAGTTCAAATATCGCCTTATTGCGCCTGCCCTGATCGCTGTCCTCCTGTATTGAATCCAGAAGCCGTCCGGTTTCCTGTTGGGATAGAAAACTAAAAAATCTCTGCTTCTTTTTTGGCGGTAAAATATGCTGGCTTAAATTCTTCTTCATATACCCGTTTTTCTCCAGAAACCTGAAGAAATTAACATAGGAAGAATATTTTCTTATCAGGGAACTGTTTGAGTATCCGAAATTATCCAAAAACTTAATGTATTTCCTGAAATCCGAAAGTTCAATGCTGCCGACATTTCCCTTACCCGTCTTCTTTAAATAACCCAAAAAGTGCTTCAGATCCCTGGTATAGGAGTTGATTGTATTGGGGGAAAGGTTTTTTTCATACCTTAAGAAATCAATGTATTTTTTTAAAGCTTTTTCAAATTCCATATTTAAACATAATCGCTCTGTATGTCTTTTAAGTCTTTTTTTAACTTCTCCCTTTTTAAAAGAATGCTATCGGGGCTTCCAATCTGCTTTCTTTCAATCTTTTTGTAGTCAAATTCCAACTCTGCTGCTGCCTGGAGGTAGTTCTTCAGCTCCCGGACCATCCCTATAACCTTATACCTCACCTTGTCAGACCGGTAATCTATTTTCAGGTTTTCCTTGGATATGTCCTCCAGTATATAATCTAGTTTGTAGAAGTATTCATCCAATACCGCTTTTGTCCGGGACGGGTTCAGGGTTTTTCCAGCCTGCATCGCTTTAACTATTTTCCCCAGTTTCCCCTTAAGGATATTATCGAATTTATAAACAGCTATTCCCAGCGGATTTTTTGGTTTTTCAACTTTTTTTCTTCTAAACAGTCCCATACCCCAACCCCTGTCTGTCTTTTTAATGTATATGATATAACAGCTTAACCATTATATAAACATATAATTTATGCCCACAGGCAACTTATCTCGTTCAGCACATCGTCTATCCCGGTCACAAGTTTTGCCCCCTGCTTTATAAGGTGGTTTGTCCCCCTGCTGCTTCTGCTAAAAATATTTCCGGGAACGGCAAAAACTTCCCTGCCCTGATCCAGGGCAAAACCAGCAGTTATAAGCGCCCCGCCCCTGCTGTCGCTTTCAATCACTACTACCCCGCTTGAAAGCCCGCTTATAATCCTGTTTCTCTGGGGGAAATTTTTCTTCTGGGGAGGTTCCCAGGGAAGGTATTCTGATACCATGCTGCCGTTTTTTAAAATATCACCGTAAAGGGAAAGGTTTGATTTAGGGTATATATGGCAGAGCCCGCAGCCCAAAACCCCAATTGTCCCCCCTTCTTTCTTAAGGGCTGCCTTCTGGGCATACCCGTCTATACCCTTTGCCATGCCGCTTATTACAGTAATTTTTGCTCCTGAAAGCTGCCGGCCGAAATAGTCTGCCGCCTGCCTTCCGTAAGCGGTAGCATTCCTTGTGCCAACCACTGCTATCCTGGGCATATCCTTAAGAATTTTTTCACCTTTATAGAATAAGACAGGGGCAATAGTGCCAATGTGTTTAAGCGCCCGGGGGTATCTTTTATCTGCTATATTCAGAACTTTTATACCGTTTTCTTCCATGCTCTCCAGAATTCTTTCCAGGCGGCCGTTTTTTATGGGCAATGGTTTTTTTAAAAAACACTTCAGTGTTTTGGATAGATCCAGATTATTTTCCCTGTACACCCGGCTGAACAATCCGGTGCCTACACCCAATACATGTATTATATATATCAGCTTTTTATCCAGGAGAGAAAAACACATAGGAAAATAATAATAGCAAATAAGTATTTAGTCAAATGAATATTTAGTTTAATACTCCTGTATAGCTTAGCCTGTGTATATCACATGGCCCATATTTCTGCAGGGAAAGCAGGTGTTTTTTGGTAGCATAACCCTTATTGTAACCAAAGCCGTACTCCGGGTATGATTCCCCCAGCCCTATCATCATATTGTCTCTGGTAACCTTGGCTACGATAGAAGCAGCAGCTATTGAAACGCTTAGGCTCTCTCCTTTAACCAGGGGTATCGTTTCAACACCAATATCGGCTTCCAGTGAGTCCGCAAGTACTATTTCCGGTTTTATTCCCAGCTTAGAAACTGCTTTTTTGAAAGCCAGCACATTCGCATTGGCAATATTGATATCATCGATTTCCCGGGCAGAAACCTCCGCTATTGACCAGCTGATACAGCTCTTAACTATCTTTCCGTATACTCTTTTTCTGGTGGTAGCATCCATTTTTTTTGAATCATCTATCTTTTCAATTAATTTTTTCCTATCCAGTATGACAGCAGCTGCCACCAGCGGCCCTGCAAGCGAGCCCCTTCCCACCTCATCCAGACCTGCTATATAACGGTAACCTGAACAATAAAGCTCGTCTTCATAGACACAGATATTCTGGAGCCTTTTTACCTCTTTGAAATCCATTAAATAGATTATAACCTCTTTATTCTCTGGGGCGGCCAGTATATAAAAACCAATTTGCCAAAAATATCTTTTTCCCTTATGGGCCCGAAATATCTGCTGTCCAGGCTGTTGTTACGGTTATCACCCATCACAAAATATTCATCAGAGGAAAGGACTACCGTTTTGTTCTCGTAGATTATTTCTGAATTTGCGGTAACGTAACCCTCATCCAGCAATTCGCCATTTACATAAATCCGGCCTTCGTTGGTCAGGGTAATCTCATCTCCCGGCAGGCCTATAGCCCTTTTAACCAGCTCTTTACCCGACTCGGTCGGGGAATGGAAAACAACCAGATCCTCCCTTTCTACAGAGCCGAACCTGTATGCCAGCTTGTTGACAATTACCTTATCTTCAATCAACAGCACGTCTTCCATGGAAGGGGTAGGAACAATATAGGGTTCAAATATAAAGATCCTTATAATCAGTGAAAAGGCTACCGCAGCAACAATAACAACCAGATAGCTTACAAACTCTTTAAGCAAATTCTTTTTGGTCATCAATACAAGCTACTTTTTATACTTAACCTTGGATTTTTTCCCAATTTTCTCCCTTAGGTAATAGAGTTTAGCCCTTCTTACTATACCTTCCTGCAGCTTGGTTATGGATTGTATTATCGGGGAATTTAGAAGGAAAGTCCTTTCTACCCCTATATTATTAAAAGAAATCTTTCTGACGGTAAATGTCTCATTTAATCCGCTTCCCTGCTTTTTAATAACTATTCCTTCAAAAACCTGTATCCTGTCCTTCTTTTCTTCGCTGATCTTTATGCTAACCTGAATTTTATCCCCAGGCTTAAAATCAGGCAAATCCGCTTTTATATATTTGTTTTCCAGCTTATCAAGAGTATTCATTTTTCACCAACCTGTATTTAAATGTGTTATGTTTTAATCGAAACTAAACAAATATAAGAAATTTAACTTTTTTTGTCAAATAAATCAGGTCTCCTTTTTCTGGTAATCTCCACCGATTTTTCCCCTCTCCACTGCTTTATCTTCTGATGGTCCCCGCTTAATAATACCCGGGGGACCTTAAGACTTTTAAATTCAGGCGGCCTGGTGTACTGCGGGTAATCAAGAAGGTTATCTTCAAAAGATTCAGAAACCAACGATTCCTTCCTCCCCACAACCCCCGGAAGAAGCCTTATCAGGCCGTCAGTAATAACCATCGCGGGGATTTCCCCGCCAGAAAGTATATAATCCCCGATAGAAATCTCTGTATCAATGTCAAGGTCGATTACCCTCTGATCCACACCCTCGTATCTTCCGCAAATAAGTATTATGTTTTCCAGCGTAACCATCTCTTTTAGCATTTTCTGCTTAAGAACCTTGCCTTTCGGGGTCAGCAATACGACCTTTTGCATGTTTTTTCCTATACTGTTTTTAGATTTTATGAAATGTATGGCCCTGTCCAGCGGTTCCGGCATCAATACCATGCCAGCTCCCCCGCCGTATGGCCGGTCATCAACCTTCCTGTGCTTGTCTGCGCTAAAGTCCCTTAAATTATAGATATTTACCCGGCAAAGGTTTTTTGAAAAAGCTTCCTTTAATATTCCATATTCGAATAGATTAGAAAAATAATCGGGGAATATGGTTATTATATCAATGGTAATCATGCTATCCAAGCCTTACATATACTGTGGCAACTGCTTTAGGAATATCTTACGTTTATCCAGGTCAACTTTTTTAATATATGTCTCTACAAAGGGAACCATCACCGAACTTCCGGTTGACTCGATATCTACTACCAGCACCTGATTTGCCGGATAGTCAAGTGCCTGCGCAACTGTACCTATGAACCTATCCCCTTCATAGACTACACAGCCCTCAAGATCATCTAGCCAGTAGTGATCCTTTTCCAAACTCGGTCCTGATTCCGGGGACCTGGATAAATAATCCCCCCTGTATTTTTCAAGTTCCTCCGGCTGATTGAATTGGGCAAATTTTATCAGGGTTATCCTTCTTCCCTTTGCCTGCTTTTCCCTGATGCTTTCCACTGTAAGCTCCTTATTGCCACTATCTGTATAAAGTATATCCCCTTTATTAATAGTTTTGGGATAATCGGTTACCCACCTGACCATTACTTCTCCCCTGGTCCCATGCGGTTTTCCGATTATCCCAACAATCCTTAGAGACATCTTGAAATGCCTAAGTTAATTATATTTAAAATTAAATATTTAACGTCAATCTAATATCTTTACAATTGAAGATTTTCCTCTTTTTGCAGAAGCTGCCCTCATAATAACCCGTAAAGCATTAGCAGTCCTACCTTTTTTGCCAATTACCTTACCCAGGTCCTCTTCGGCTACCTTTAGTTTAAATATAACTGTTTTCTCGTCTTCCTCCTCTTCAGTAATTTGAACATCATCAGGATTGTCTACTAGTTCTTTTACCATGTACTCAAGTAGTTCTTTCACAATTGACCTCCAGTTTTATTTGTTGTCACTACTGATTAAATTGAGCTTCTCAAAAAGCTTCTGCACCGTATTGGTAGGTTTTGCTCCTTTCTTAATCCAGTCTAAAGCCTTTTCCTTATCGATTTCCACAGTTGAAGGATCCGTTTTGGGATCGTAAGTTCCAATATTATCAATTATCTTACTATCCCTTGGAGACCTGCTGTCAGCCACCACAATTCTGTAAAATGGCTTTTTCTTAAAACCTATCCTGGTCAACCTAATTTTTACACTCAATACTTTAACCTCCTATCACAGTTCATTGCGATTGTCTAATTATTATATATTTTTATTAACATCTTGCAAAATTTTTTTATTACTTCATTTTACTAAACAAAGATCCTGAATCCTGTTCCAGGCCTGAAAACTGTTTTAGCATCTTTTTCGTGTTTTCAAACTGTTTAAGAAGCCTGTTTACTTCAGCAACCGATGTTCCGCTTCCCTTAGCTATTCTCCTTTTCCTGCTTCCATTAATTATTTGAGGTTTTCTCCTTTCCTCCTTGGTCATTGACCCAATAATGGCTTCAACCGGTTTAAGCTGCGAGTCATCAAGGTTGACATTTTTAAACATTTTGTTCTTGCCTGCTACCGGAAGCATGGAAAATACTTTATCCAGGGAGCCTATTTTCTTTATGCTTTTTATCTGATCCACAAAATCTTCGAAATTTAATTCATTCTTCCTTATTTTCTCTTCAAATTTTTTGGCTTTTTTCTCATCAATATTTTTCTCCGCATTCTCAACCAGGGTCATTATATCACCCATGCCCAGTATCCTTGAGGCTACCCGGTCCGGATGGAATACTTCAAAATCAGAAACCTTTTCTCCAGTAGACATAAATTTTATGGGTTTTTTGGTTACATAATAAACCGACAGGGCTGCACCGCCCCTGGTATCGCTATCCAGTTTGGTAAGTATTATGCCATCACACTCTACCCTGGAATTAAAGCTTGAAGCAATATTTACTGCTTCCTGGCCGGTCATGGCATCAAGGACCAGGTAAACCTGATGCGGCTTTACCCTTTTTTTTATGTTTGCAACCTCATCCATCATATTATTGTCTATATGCAGCCTTCCTGCGGTATCGATAATAACTACATCACTTCCCTGCTTTCTGAACTTCTGCACTCCCCTTTCAGATATCTTCACCGGTTCCGAATTGTTCTCCCAGTAAACCTCAACGCCAATTGACTGGGACATATCCTTGAGCTGATCCACAGCTGCCGGCCTGTATATGTCTGAAGCAACAACAGAGACTTTTTTGCCGTATTCATTTTTTAAAAAATTGGCAAGCTTTACCACTGCTGAAGTCTTTCCCGTTCCCTGCAGGCCGACCATCATTATCACCGTGGGGGGCTTGCTGGAAAAATTTAGTTTTGCCGATGAGCTTCCCAGCATATTTATAATCTCGTCATTTACAATCTTTACTATTTGCTGGTAGGGGGTCAGGCTTTCGGTAACCTGGTTGCCTATTGCTTTCTGCTTTATGTTTTCCAAAAATTCCTTTACCACCTTAAAATTAACATCAGCTTCCAGCAGGGCCAGCTTTATCTCCCTGAACGAACTATCCAGGTCACTAGGGCTTAATTTGCCCTTATTCCTGATTTTATAGAATAAGTCCTCAAATTTAGAAGTTAAAAAGTCAAACATAATCCATTCACCTCATCATCAGTTTATCAGCATATCAGTATAATTTTTAGGGTCAAAAAGGGATATATCCTCAAGCTTTTCCCCGAAGGTTACCAGTTTTATGGGCAAGCCCAGCTGCTCTTTCAAGCTTAGGATAATACCTCCTTTGGAGGTCCCATCAGTCTTTGTAAGGACTATGCCGCTAAGGCCTAAAGCTTTATTGAAGGTATTTGCCTGCATTATCGCATTCTGGCCGGTAGTAGAATCTATTACCATCAGTATTTCATCAGGTTCCCTGCCTATCTTTTTATTTACCACTCTTTTGATTTTTTTAAGTTCCTCCATCAGGTTATAGGAGGTCTGCATCCTCCCGGCCGTATCCACCAGAACAAAGTCTATGTCCCTGGCTGCTGCTTTTTCAATACTGTCATAGACAACCGCCCCCGGATCGGAATTCCTCTGGTGCCGTACAACCTCAACCCCCATCCTTTCTGCATATGATTGTACCTGTTCTGCCGCCGCCGCCCTGTATGTATCTGCAGCTGCAATTAAAACTTTTTTTCCCTGACATTGCAACATATTGGCTATTTTAGCCAGAGTGGATGTTTTGCCTACCCCGTTTACCCCCACTATCAGGTAAACCGTGGGCTTTTGGCCTGAGACTTTCAGCATACCTTCATTATTGCTGGAAAGCATTTCCGCTATCTTTTGCTTAAGCAGCCCTTTTACAGCATCCCCGCCGCTTAATTTACTGGAATAGATCTCGGATTTTATCTCACCAATTAACCTTTGCGCACAGGCTGCATTCACATCACTTAAAACCAGCTGCTCTTCAAGCTCATCCCAGACATCCCGGTCATTATTTTTTATTTTGCCTATAAAATAGTTAAAATTTTTAATTAGTTTTTGCATAATTATCACTTATCTTCTCAGACACTATCTTTGATACCCCGTCTGACTGCATGCTAACCCCATAAATAGTATCTGCTATTTCCATTGTTTTTTTCTGGTGGGTTATCAGTATTATTTGCTGCCTTTCAGCAAATTTTCTTACCAGAGACAGGAACCGGTCAATATTTACATCATCCAGCGCAGCATCTGCTTCATCAAAAACATAAAATGGGGATAAATTTGTTGAAAATATGGAAAATAAAAAAGCTATGGAAACTAAAGTCTTCTCACCACCTGATAACAATGATAACGGAACAAATTTATTATTACCTATATCTACTTTAAGGTCAACTCCAAACTCGCTGCCGCCATCTTCTGACAGCAGCATGAGTTCTCCCTCCCCAACAGGGAACAGTATCTTAAAATAATAGCTAAAACTTTTATTAATCTGCTCGAATTTCTGCAGGAAAGCCTCCATTATCTGCTTCTCTACATCCTCTATTAATTTTTCAAGCTTGCCTTTACTTTCCACCAGGTCATTTCTTTGGCTGTTTAAAAAATCGTACCTTTTTTTTATCCTCTCATATTCAATGGATGCATTGGGGTTTATGTTCCCGAATTCCTTAACCTTTTTTTTAAGCCTGCTTATATTCCTCTGGCTCCTCTCAATATCCCCGGAGGCCTCGTAATTTTTAAGTATGTAGTCAATAGAAAGATTATAGTTGTCCACAATGTAGGTAGTTATGTTTTCGGTTTTTTCCTTTATCTGTTCCTTATCCAGCTTGTGCCTGTAAAGCTTGTTTTCTATGCTGTTATTCTCCATCCTTATTTCATTAAGTTTTTTTCCCAGCTGATCAATTAATGCCCTTTCCTGTTCAACATCTTTTTTTACCTCCTTAAAATGCGGATAAATTCTTTCTTCCAGGCTGTGCGCCCTCTTTTTGAAAGCCTCTACAATCCCTAAAAGTTTTTTGGCTTTTTTTAAATTCTTAATGCAGGCCTGCCTGAATACAAGGTTTATCTTTTGCCTTTCTTCTTTTTTCTGTTCTTTTTGCATGTCCTCTCGGAATAAATCCAGCAGCTGGTTAATTTTCTGGTGGATATCTCTTGCCTGGCTGTCAATTTCTCCGGCTCTATTGTATCCGGAAAGAATCTTTGCAACCTTGCCAGTATAATCATGCACCAGCATCTGTAAATCCTTCAGCCTCCGGTATACGGAATCACCTTTTTTTTGTTCCGGGGTTGCTGTCTTTCTATCAAACATATTAGACAGGGTGGAAAATACATTAACCTTGCTAAAGATAAGCTCCAGCATATTATCAAGGCGCCCTGTTTCATGTTCCAGCCTGCTGACCGTATTCTCCCAATAACGGTACTGGCTGAGTTTCTCTGAGATTTCATTTTTGTAATTATTATACTTTTCTGTCTGCCTGGCCAGTTCCTCCCCTGATTCCTCCTGCTTTTTCCTCAGGCTTGCCTCTTCTTCGTTCTTTTCTTTCCAGGCTTCATTAAGCCGGTTCAACTCACTCATAAAAAAGGATATCTCCTCACTCTTTAGCTGGTTTAATACCCCTGAATACTCCCTGGCCTTGCCGGCTTCCACTTCCAGGGGAACCATGGTCCTCTTTATCTCTTCCAGCAAATCATCAATACGGCCAATATCCTCTTTTACCCTTCCCAGCTTTAAAAGGGCCTTATCCCTCCTGTTCTTGTGCTTGGCGATACCCACCACTTCATCAATTATCAATTTTCTTTCAACCGGTTTGAGCATTGCTATTTCATTTATCTGTCCCTGATTTATTATTGTATAAAGCCCCTTGCCTATACCGGTGGCAGCAAGCAAATCCTGGATATCCATAAGCCTGGTGGGAGAGCTGTTTATAAAGTAGTCACTGCCGCCCTCCAAATAAACCCTGCGCGTAATCCTCACATCACTAAAATCAAGATCTATGGTCCTGTCCCGGTTATCAAAAACAAGGGATACTTCTGCTATCCCCATCTCTTCCTGCCTGTTTCTAAAAATTACATCACCCATGCTGCTCCCCCTAAGGGATTTGGGGCTTTGTTCCCCTAAAACCCAGGATATTGCATCGGCAATATTGCTTTTGCCGCTGCCGTTAGGGCCCACAACCACGCTTATGCCCGGCTCAAAGGTAAGAGTGCTTTTAGATTTAAATGATTTAAAACCGCGGAGAGTAATAGTCTTTAAATACAATTTCCCGACCTAAACTTCTATATTAAATAATTTTACCAATGCATCTTTTGCAGCTGCCTGTTCTGATTTTTTCTTGCTCCTGCCTTCTCCCCTGCCAATAATTTTATTATCAATCATAGACACTGAGTGGAAAAGCTTCTGGTGATCCGGCCCGTCTGACTTTATCATTTTGTACTTCACCAGTTTGGCATAATCTGCCTGTACCGCTTCCTGAAGATAGGTCTTGTAGTCTGTTATTTTTGGCCTAAATACCTTTTCTTCTATCTTGTCTTCAAACCTTTCCAGAAGCCAGTTACTTGCAAACTCAATCCCTTTGTCGATATAAATGGCGCCAATAAAAGCTTCAAAACTGTCAGCCAGTATAGAATCCTTGCTTCTGCCCTGACAGCTTTCTTCGTTTTCACTCAAAAGGATTTCTTTATCAACGCCAACTTCCCTGGCTATCCTGGCCAGAGTTTTCTCATTTACCAGAATGGCCCTTATCTTGGCCAGCTTTCCTTCTGTATAATTGCCGTAGTTTTTATAAAGATAGGAAGTTACTATAAATGAGAGGACACTATCCCCCAGAAACTCCAGCTGCTCGTTCCCGCGGGACTCGACATTTATTTCCCTGGCAAAAGAGCGGTGGGTAAGGCTTTGTATGTATATTTTTAAATCTTCTGTACCTATACCTATGCTTTTAAGCCATTGACTTATTCTTGTTCTTAGTACACCTACTTCTTCCATTCCAATAATAGACACCTTCATTATTTTGCATGCTTATCTATGTAGTTTAAGGCATCCTGGACTGCCTCCAGCTTTTCAGCTTCCTCATCACTTATTTCAATACCAAACTTGTCTTCAAAAGACATTATAAGTTCCACAAGATCAAGAGAATCTGCACCAAGGTCATCCACAAACTTGCTTTCCGGGGTTACATCCTCTTCCTTTGCCCCCAAAACATCAACAAGTATTTCCTTCAGTTTTTCGAAATTCTCCATTATACCTCCCGATTATGATTTACTTTTTATTTCCTGTTTTAATTTGCCTACCAGGTCTGCCTTTATTCCTCCGTAAGCAACTTTTGCCGCATTATATATAGCTTTTTCCTTGGAACTGCCATGAGATATTATGGTTATTCCATTTATTCCCAAAAGATAAGCCCCTCCATACTCTTCATAGTCAAACTTCTTTTTCATTCCCTTGAGCGATTTCTTCAGGCCCAGGGCCATCAGTTTATTAATTATATTCTTGGTCAGCACACTTTTTAGCTCGCTGAAAAGAAGTCCTGCCAGTCCTTCTATAGATTTTAATAGTATATTGCCAATAAATCCATCACAAATTGCAATATCTACAGCACCCTCAAACAAATCCCTGCCTTCCACATTTCCAGTAAAATTAATATCTGCCTGTTTTAGCAGTTTGTAAGCCTCAATGGTTAATTCATTACCCTTTTTTTCTTCAGACCCAATATTTAGAAGCCCAACCGCAGGATCCTGTAGGCCTATAATATTCTGTGCATAAATCTTGCCCATAAGGGCAAACTGTTCCAGGTACTGGGGCTTGCAGTCAACATTAGCTCCCGCATCCAGTAAAACCAGGTTTTTTATTCCTATGGGGATAACCACCGCAATTGCCGGCCTTAACACCCCTTCAATCCTCTTCATATTAAAGAGAGAACAGGCCATTACTGCCCCGGTGTTTCCTGCTGAAAGGAATGCGCCGCTGCCCAGCCCGGCAACAGCTGCAGTACCTTTAAAAATGGATGAATCCTTACCGTGCTTTAGAACGTAGGAAGGGGACTGGTCCATGGATATTTCCTGGCCAGCCTCTATTATTTTCATTTTATCCAGGGATATGCCTAATTCAGATGCAGCCTTCTCTATTTTCTGCCTGTTTCCCGCCAACAGTACCTCGACATCATCCAGGGAGGCAGCCTTATCTGCGCCCTTTATGACCTCATGGGGTGCATAGTCTCCACCCATGGCATCTATTACTATGCTGTACTTACCAGATTCCACCTACAGTTTAACCTTTCCAAATTATTTTTTTGCCAGCTGCAGCAGGGCTTCTGTATCTATGCACTCTTTTATTACTTCAACTATTTTATCAATTTTTTTGATTTCATGGAATCTAACATGCCCTATTATTTCTTCGACCTTCTCCACTGCGGTAAGGGTATCATAATTTACCAGTATCATAGGGATGCCCAGTTCCTCTGCACGTCCTAGAACCACGCTGCTGGGCTGGAAATTTCCGGTAAGTATCAGGCATTTGGTCGGAGTTTCAAGTGCAGCCAATTGTACATCCGCTCTATCTCCTCCGGTAATTACAGCCTTATTGGCCTTTCTCCTGAAAAATTTTAAGGCCTGTTCCTGGCCCATAGCCCCAACCATAAAGGATTCTACCAGTTCATCAATCTTGTCCTCAGCACATATAATCTGGCCGTCCAGATGCTGGGACATCTCTCTTATGCTTACCGAAGAAAGTATTTTGTTAGAGGGTATATACCCATATACATTAACCGACTTCTTCTTAAGGAAGGGCAATACAAGCTCTGTTAAAAATTCAATCTGGCTCCGGGGAACCCAGTTTATTATAACTCCCCCGAAACAATCATTTAAAAACTCTCTGGCATAAAGTATCTGGTCAATTATCTCCGAGCAATACCTCATAACCAGTATGGCTTTTGCTCCCAGCCTGCAGCAGATCTCCCGTGATGAAACACCTAAGAAGTAGCCGTCCTCTACACTTTTTGCCCCTTCTAAAACGACAACGTCCTTATTCTTGCTTATCTGCTGATATGACTTATGTATGGTATCCAGAAAATCTTCCCCAAATTTGTTTTCCCTGAGGCCCTGCCTTATATACTGCTGGGTCATCACAATAGGTGAAATGTTTTCCAGGTCATCTTTTACATTCAGAATCCCTGAAATGTACTGGGCATCTTCATCGGTAGTAATTCCCCCTTCCCTGATGGGTAAAGTACCGACAGGTTTCATATAGCCCACCTTCAGGCCGTCAGCCGCAAACTTTTTGCCCAATCCCACGCACATTGAACTCTTACCGGAATAAGGCTTATTCGAAATGAAAAACAAAGGGAACATATTTGCCTCCTCTCTTAATTTTCACCTATTCTTATTCTAACATCACCAGCTATTGAGCCCTCGCCTTTTTTCTTTACAAACAGCGGATTTATATCCATTTCAATAATTTCAGGAAAATCCATTACCAGCTGAGAAATCCTCACAAGCACATCAACAATGCTGTCAATATCAGAAGGAGTCTCCCCCCTTGCACCTCTAAGCAGTTTTACAGCCTTTATCTCATTAATCATCTCCACTGCATCATCGTTGGTAATGGGAGCAATCCTGAATGAAACATCCTTTAGCACTTCAACATATATTCCCCCCAGCCCGAACATTATCATAGGGCCGAACTGAGGATCATTGTTTATGCCTATAATTGTCTCCTTCTTTGACTGGATCATTTCCTGTACTAAAATTCCCTTGATGTTGGCATCAGGCATATACCTTTTTACATTCCACAGCATCTGTTCGAATTCCTCGACTAGCTCCTCCTGGCTATTTATGCCTACCTTGATGCCGCCAACATCTGTTTTGTGCAGTATATTTGGAGATACAATCTTTAAAACCACCGGAAAGCCAATTTTTTCCGCTATCTTTTTGGCTTCGTCTATATCTCTTGCAAGCTCCGCTTTTGGTATGGCAATGCTGTAAGCTTCAAGAACTGTCCTTGCTTCCATTTCCCCCAGATCGTATCTTCCTTCCTCTATCCTTTGCTTAAAAAGGTCTCTTACCTTCTGCCTGTCGGCTTTAAATTCTTTAACCGCAGCGGTTTTTTTGTTTTTCCATTCACTGTATTCAAACATAACCCTTAACGTTCCCACCGCTGATTCGGGAATATCATAGTTTGGTATGCCGTTGTCCCTAAGGTATTTTATTCCTTTCTGTACGGCTGAACCTCCCATAAAACAGGTTATCAGCGGGACCTTTTCCTTGCAGTCTTCAAGTTCCTCAACAATAGCCTGCGCCGTCTTGTATGGCTGGGTAACTGCCTGCGGGGTCAATATAACTATCACCGCTTCCACACTTTTATCATCTAAAACAACCTCCAGGGTTTTCTGGTACCTGTCTGGACCTGCATCTCCCAGAACATCTACCGGGTTATAGAAATTGGCTGCAGCCGGTAGGAACCCTTTCAACTTTTCTATAGTTTCCTTATCCAAAGTAGCCAGCGGAATATCTCTTTCCTCACAAGCATCAGTGGCCATTATTCCTGGTCCCCCTGCATTTGTTATTATTGCAACTTTTTTGCCATTAGGCAATGGTTGATTTGCAAAAGTATTGGCATAATCAAACAGATTTTTTATGGTATTAGCCCTTATGATGCCGGACTGTTTAAAGGACGCCGTATAGGCCGCTCCCGAACCCGCCAGTGTGCCGGTATGTGAAGATACCGCCTTTGCTCCTGCGCTGGTGTTTCCTGCCTTTACCACAATTATGGGTTTATGTTTGGAAACCTCCTTGCAAATATCTATAAAATCCCTTCCGTCCTTTACCCCTTCAATGTATGCGGTAATCACCCTGCAGCTGTCATCATCTTTCATGTATTTGATACAGTCATTTTCTGAAATATCTGATTTGTTTCCCAGGGATACGAATTTGGAGATTCCTATATTGGCAAATTTAGCCCAGTCCAGCACAGAAGTGCCCAGGGCACCAGACTGTGATATAAAGCTTATAGCGCCTGGGCCGGGAAAAGTAGGGGAAAATGAGGCATCCAGGGGGCATGAGGTATCAATCATCCCCAGGCAATTAGGTCCCAGCACCCTTATTCCGTATTCTTTGGCCTTTTTGACCAGCTCCATTTCCAGTCTTGCTCCCTCTCTACCGACCTCCTTAAAGCCGGCAGAAATAATTATCGCCGCCTTCACATTTTTTTTTGAGCATTCATCCAGTACAGGCAGAACATATTTGCCCGGGATTACAATAACTGCAAGGTCGACATCCTGGGGAACATCCAAAATTGAGCTGTAGCATTTTAATCCATGGACTATATCTGACTTGGGGTTTATGGGAAATATTTTACCTTCAAACTGAGAGTTTATGATATTGTTAAGGATGGTATTGCCTACTTTTCCACTTTCCCTCGAAGCTCCTATTACAGCCACAGAAGAGGGGCAAAATAAACTATCCAAACTCACCATCTACCTCCAGTTACATAAAAATATATTATTTTTTCTCTGTTTCCAATTCTATTATTTCCTGATTATTGTAATACCCGCAACTTTCACACACATGATGTGCCAGTTTCTTGCTGTGGCAACGGGGACAATCTACTATATTTACAGCCTTTAAACCATCGTGGCTCCTCCGCTTATCCCTTTTGCTGCTGCTTGTCCTTCTTTTAGGAACCGCCATTTTATTAATACCTCCTAGTATGAAATGTTACAAACTTGTTATAAGCACAAACAAACATAATACTATAACATAAAAAATTATTAATTCAATCTTAGTTTTCTGACTTGAGGGTAGCCTTGAATTGCTCCCTGCCCTTCTCTACCGCAGACAGGAGTTTATGCAGGACTGCTTCCAGATTAGCCAGTTTTTCATCTGCGTAATCCTCAGCCTCAAGCCTTATGGTCCTGGCCTTGGCTTCAACCATTGCCATAAGTTCTTCGGCTTTCTTGTTTGCGTTCTTTAAAACCTCTGTTTCGCTAACCAGGGTTCTGCCCCTTTCTTCGGCTTCTTTTACTATGCTTAAAGACTGCCTTTTTGCCTCTTCTATCATTCCCTCCCTTTCCTTTACAATCCACCTTGCCTGCTTAAGCTCTTCCGGTAAAACGCTGCGGAGCTCATCAAGCAGATCGTATATTTCATTCTCATTGATTATGGCATTTGACGAGAAGGGAAGTTTCTTACTCTTTTCCACCATTTCCTCAATCTTATCTATCATTTCCAAAGCATCCATACCTCACACTCCATTTTCCTTAATCAAATTTATTGTTTTTAAAAGAATTGATTATCTCACCCTCAATTTCAGGAGGAACCAGGCCTTTAATGCAACCCCCTAATGCCGCTATTTCCTTTACTGCGCTGGAACTTAAGTATGCATATTTGGGGTTGGTCATAAGAAACATGGTCTCCGCCTCCCGGTTTAGCTTTTTATTTATCTGGGCCATTTGAAATTCATATTCAAAATCCGATATTGCCCTAAGGCCTTTTACAATGACCCTGGCATTAACCTCCCTGGCCAGTTCCACCAGCAGCTGGTCAAAAGCCAAAACCTGTACCCGCTCCATATTACCAAGAGCCTTCTTTACAAAATGAATCCTTTTTTCCACAGAATAAAGGGGCCTTTTCCTCCTGTTATTGGAAACCGCTACTATAACCCGGTAAAATATCTTTGAACACCTGACTATTATATCCCTGTGTCCTTCGGTTATAGGGTCATATGTGCCGGGGCAGATTGCAATCTTTTCCATAAAGCCCTTTCTTTAAGGTGTTAAATATGTGACCTTCTTGTCCCCGAAAGAAGATTCTTTTACTATATTAAGCTTTTTTATTTCCAGGTCTATATTTTTTTTAAAAAAATACTGATAGACAATAAGTGTCCGGGAAGAAGTTACCCTTTTTTCAGCCAGCCTTTCAAAGACTTTTTCCATAACCCCCTCTGCCACCCTGTATGGAGGGTCTACAAAAACAATATCCCACCTGATATCGGTGAACTTCTCCAGAAATCTTACTGCATCTTCCCTAATTATTTTATAATTATTGCTGCCGATATGGAAACTATTAATATTATACCTTATAAGTTTTACTGCTTTAAGGCTTCTGTCGGTAAAATAGACTAACTGGGCTCCCCTGCTTAAAGATTCCAGGCCCAGCGAACCACTTCCTGCAAACAGGTCCAGCACCTTCTTTCCGCATATATCTCTACCTATAACATTGAAAATACTCTCTTTTACCCGGTCCTGGGTGGGCCTTATATCCAGGCTTGAAGGAATCTTTAGTTTTCTGCCTTTAAACTTGCCGGAAATTATTCTAATTTCTTACCACCGGTTTATTATTCTATAGAAAATATGTATGGGTATAAAGGCTGTCCGCCGTTGTGGAATTCTATCTCCAGGTCGGGAAAATTTTTGCCAATCCTTTCCTTTATCCTCTCACTTTCTTCTTTCTTGCTGTCTTTTCCCGTATAAAAGGTTAGAACTTCCTCTTCTCCGTCAATCATATCCCTTACAAGGTCAAGGGTAGCATCTACAACATTATCTGAAATCACCCTTACCTTACCATCATGCAAACCGATATACTCACCCTTTTTAATCTCCCCAACCACCAGGTTGGCATCCCTTACAGCTACGGTAACCTCTCCGCTCTTAACCGTTTTTATGGCTTCATTCATATTATGGATGTTTTCATCAAGTTCCAGGTCAGGGTTGAAGTTCAGCAGCGCTGCTATTCCCTGCACTATTGTTTCAGAGGGTATTATCACTACCTCATTCTTGGCTATCCTTTTTGCCTGCTTGGAAGTGGGGACTATATTTTTATTATTGGGAAATATTATAACCCGGTCTGCCTTTATATTATTTATTGCCTTCACCAGGTCATAGGTTGAAGGATTCATGGTCTGGCCACCGCTAATAATATAGTCTGTGCCGATACTTTTAAATATCTCTGAAAGCCCTTCGCCGTTAGCCACCGCCATTATGCTGGTTTTTTTAACCGGCTTCTCTTCCTCCCTGCCTTCTCCTACCTTTGCCTGCTTGCTCTGCTCTACCATATTATTTATCTGTATGTCATGCAGGGTGCCTTCCTTCAGGGACCTCTGCAGCACCTTATGGGGATGGTTGGTGTGAACATGTATCTTAACCAGCTTTTTATCCCCTACCACCATCGCGCTGTCTCCATAACTTCCAATAGCTTCCTTGAGCCTTTCAACATTAATACCATCCCCTTTTACTATAAGTTCGGTACAATAAGTATATTTTATATCAGAAGAAACATTCAGCTCCCCCAGATTCCTGTATTCCTCGGCGGGGTTTTCCCCACGGTTAACCGCAGCATTTTGGGGTTCTTTTTCTTTTGTGCTGGAAGCTACTGCCTTTTCTTTGCCCTTTCTCTTAACCAGGCTGCCTTTTATGGCATCCATCTCCTGCAGGGCTTTTCTTAAGCCCTTTATTATAACCAGGAGCCCTTTTGCACCCGCATCCACCACATCTGCCTGTTTGAGCACCGGCAAAAGGTATGTTGTTCTGGTAACTGATTTTTCTGTTTCCTGGATAATATCATCCATTAAGCTGGAAAAGTCTATACTGTCTCCGTCTCCATTTGCCATTTCTTCCACCAGCTGATGAATATCTTTGATGGTGGTAAGCATGGTTCCTTCTGTAGGGTTCTGTACCGAGCTGTAAGCCAGCTCCCTGGATGAGGCCAGCGCATTCCTTAAAATATTCAAATCAAGCTCCTCCTGTTCCATTATAATGTCGAAGAACCCTTTCAGGATTTGTGACAATATAACCCCTGAATTGCCTCTTGCACCCATAAGGGCACCGAAGGAAGCTGATTCTGACAGGTTTTTTAGGCTGTAGCTTTTTAGCTTATTAATTTCCTCGGTAATTGCTTTTAAGGTAAGCAGCATATTGGTGCCTGTATCTCCATCCGGTACCGGAAAAACATTTAGGTTATTTATATTTTCTTCTGACTGCTTGAAGGTTTCCAGCATAATATCTAATGTTTTTTTTACTGCATCCCTGTCTAGCTTCCCATACATTAAACTTTCACCTTTGTATTTTTATTACATTACTTAGATAATTCAATAAACAAGTATACAATAATAATAGAATATGTTCACTATCCGCAATGTTATTGACTATTTTTTTAAAAAATAGTTTCCTGCAAAAATTACTTTTTCTTGATAATTAAAAAATATAATGCTATATTTCTATCTGTCCTAAATTTGACAATTTTATATATCAGGAGACAGCAGATGTCCGGCAAATGTTATGTATGTGGGAAAGGCCCGATGTTTGGCAATAATGTAAGCCATTCCCATAAAAAAACAAGAAGGGTTTTTAAGCCTAATATACAGAAGATAAAAGCAGAAATCGGCGGCAAGGTTAAGAATATAAATATATGCTCAAGGTGCCTTAAATCCAATAAAGTAAAAAAGGTGGTTTAAGGCTTACCCGCTTTTCTGAGCGTGCATGCAAATCCGCCCTCACTGCCAAAATAATAAGGTTTTATTTCCATATACTTTGAGGCAGCGATATTTTTCAGCTCCCCGGAGATATTATTGCAGACCGAATAAGCAGGATTTTCCTTTATGAATTTTTCTATTACCTGCTGGTTTTCTACTGGAGAAAGCGTGCAGGTGTAATAGGTTATTTCCCCTCCCGGCTTAAGAAAGCGCACAGAGCTGTCCAATATTTTTAGTGAATTGGAAGCTAACCTGCCCATATCCTCTTTTCTCTTATTGTATTTAACATCCGGGTTTTTAGAGATGGTGCCCAGTGCGCTGCAGGGTGCGTCTATAAGGATCTTGTCAAACAGCATGCCTTTATTTAGTTTGTCCAGCCGGGTGGCATCATCAACTACAATTTTTACATTACCGGCGCCATACTTTTTTAAATTCTTCTCCATCTTTTTTGCTTTGCCGATACTGATATCTACCGAGGTTATGGAACCCTCCCCCTTCATTAGCTCATAGGCAAACATTGTTTTTCCCCCGGGAGCTGCACATACATCCAGTATGCTATCCCCCGGCCCGGGATCAAGGAAATATCTTACCGCAATCTGGGAAGAGAGATCCTGTATGCCTGCCAATCCTTCCTTTATTAGGCTGCTGTTTCCAACCTCTCCCAAAGAGGAGAGCCTGAAATTGATTTTTGATAGAGATTCAGGCAAATCTGTACACATCTCTTTTTGGTCTTCGTTTATACCTAAAATCCTTAACACCTGCCCCCGGTCTACCTTGCCTGAATTAATCCTTAAAAACAGACAGGGGTTACGGTTAAGGGAATCGCAGAGTTTTTCAGTCTCCTTTATTCCGTAAAATCCGGCCCAGTATGTAACCAGCCACTGGGGATATGAATAGGCCAGGCTTATTCTTTTTTCCTGCCTGTATCCGGAGGTTAAAATCTTGTTAAAAACATAGTTTTTCAGCTCATCTTTTTGGCTCATCTTCCTCAGCAAAGCATTTACAAACTTGGCAGCTCCCGGATTAACCAGTTTCTTGGTCATCTCCACAGCCTGGTCTACAATAGAATAAGAGGGAACCTTTGCCATAAACATAAGCTGGTAGGCAGCAAGCCTTAATATGGCCAGGACCTCAGGGTCAATTTTTCCAATGTTTTTATTGGAAAACAGGCTGATGCCATAGTCAAAAAACATGAGGTACCTTATAGTGCCTTTGGCCATATTGTATATGAAATTGCGGTCTATCCTTGAGATTGAAGCATCCAGATGCCTGTATATTATTTGCTTTAGGGGTTTTTTTGTATCCAGGTATTGCCTTATTATATGATATGCTACCAGCCGGCTGTTGTTTTCATTCAAACTTCTCACCAGGCTTGAGTTTATACCCGTTTAGAAAAGCAACTGAACTTAAAGGTTTTTTGCCTGCCGGCTGTAAAATCTCTACCAAAAGAGCACTGCTGCCGCATTTTATAAAGAAACCTTTCTGTTTATCAACCCCTGCTACAGTACCCGGAGCAATATTACTGTCTTTTTTCCACGGGACAGCTTTTGCTTTCAGTAGTTTAACTCTCTTGCCTTTATAGAAACTGTAACAGCCCGGCATAGAACTGTAAGCCCTGATCCGGTTAGCGATTTTTTCTGCTGCCTCCGACCAGTTCAGCCTTAAATCCTTTTTATCAGTTAATTTGGTATAGGTGGCTCCTTCTTCATTCTGCAGAAAAGGCTCAAGACTCCTGTCTTCAATAAGGTTTAGGGTCGTCTCCAGCAAACTGCTCCCAATCCTTATCATCTTTTCTTCAAGGCTGTCTTTATTATCATCCTCTCCTATCCCGAACTTTGCCTGGACATAGACAGGGCCTGCATCCATCTCAGGACTCATTTTCATGATGGAGATACCGGTCAGCTTTTCACCATTTTCAAGAACCGAAGTTATGGGAGTAGGGCCCCGGTATTCTGGAAGCAGCGAGGGGTGTATATTAATGCACTGTCCATGAAAATAAACAAGGAACTCCTCCGGCAGTATCTTTCCAAATGAAACCACCACCGCTCCATCCAAATCCTCCATTGCTAAAGCCCTCATTATGCTGTCATCAATGATTGTAGCTTCAACCACCCGTATGTTTAAGTCCATCGCTTTTATCTTTACCGGATTGGGTCTGAGTTTCTTTCCCCTACCCGCCGGGGCATCGGGATTGGTGATAACCAATGGTATATTATGGACAGAACAATAAAGCGAATCAAGAAAAGGAACCGAAAAAGCTGAAGAGCCCAAAAAAACCAAATTCATCTCAATCAACCTTTTCCTTGCCCTGCTGGCTGTACTCCATTATAAGCCTTCTTTTTGTTTTCTTATCTACCCTGTCAATAAACAACAGGCCTTCCAGATGGTCTACCTCATGTTGGAATATCCTTGCCTGCATGCCTTCAGCCTCAATTTTTACCTCCCCGCCGTCCAATTTTAAGGCCGTAAACCTTATTTTACTGGCTCTTTTTACCTCTGCCCTTAGGTTGGGTATGCTCAAGCATCCCTCTTCTTCGGTTTCCTGGCCGGAATCCAAAACCTCTATGCGGGGATTAATGTAGGTCTCAATATCCCCTTCATAATTTAATACAATAACCCTCCTGGAAACCCCTATCTGCGGCGCTGCCAGCCCAACCCCGGGCTGATACCCACAATTTATAGAATCAATCAAATCATTGGCCAGGCCAATGATGCTTTCATCAATTTTTTCCACCAACTGGCTTTTTTCCCTTAATACCGGGTCTCCAAGTACCCTTATTTTTCTCAATGCCATAATTTTTCCATCCGTTTATAGTATCCAGGCAGGATCCACATCTACTATAAGTTTATTCCCTTCATCCTTCCTGAAGCTTTTAATAAGCTTGTTTAGCCTTGCAATGGTCCTGTTTATGTGGCCGGTTTTAATTATAACATGCCACCGGTAATAACGGTTAATCCGGTAAAAAGGTGAAGGTGCCGGACCTAACAGGCTATCATCAATTTTAATTATTTTGCCTGCTTCTGTAAAGAATTTTTGGCAATCCTGTTTAACTTTTTCCTCCCTGGTCCCTGACACTATTATATTTATTATATTAGAATATGGAGGGTAGGAAAGCTCTTTCCTGTTATCCAGCTCCATAGCATAAAAGCTCTCATAACTTTCTTTTAGAAAACACCTTATTACCTCATGCTGCGGATTATAGGTTTGAATGAGAACCCTCCCCTTCTTGTCTTTTCTCCCTGCTCTTCCGGCTACCTGGCAGATAAGCTGATAGGCCCTTTCATACATATGATAATCGGGCAATTCAAGCATCGAATCGGCATTGATTATACCCACCAGGGTAACATCCCCTATATCCAGTCCCTTGGCTATCATCTGTGTGCCCAGCAGTATAGCCGGCGAACAAGAAATAAACTGGTTAAGTATTTTCTGATGTGACTTTCTTGAAGTGGTAACATCCGAGTCCATCCTTATAACCGGCACGTCCTCAAACCTTAGATTCAGCTGCCTTTCAACCCTCTGTATACCGGTGCCTTTTAAAACTATATTGTCTTTTCCGCATTTTATGCATTTTTTGCTGAATGCCATCTCCCTCCCGCAGTGGTGACAGCGGAGCAGGTTGGGCCCTATATGGTACTTGAAGGAAAGGTTGCAGGCCGGGCATTTGGGTACATTTCCACATGAATTGCATATGACAAAATTGCTGTAGCCCCTTTTGTTCAGAAAAATTATTACCTTGTTTTTTCTGTCAATTTCTTCTTTTATGGCTGCATGCAGCCGGTTGGATATAACAGAGCTCTGTTTAAAGGAATCCAGCTTCCGCAAGTCTATAGCTTCCTTTTGGGCATCCGGGGAAGGGCTGGCCTTTACTGGTATCTTCAATAGCTCAAAATCACTATCATGCTCTGACTTATACCTTGAACAAACAGAAGGGGTAGCACTTCCAAACACTACCGGTATGTTCAATATTTTTCCCAGCCTCAAGGCCACATCCTGGGTATTATACCTGACTTTTGAATTCTCCTTGTAAGAGGGATCATGCTCCTCATCCAGGATTATAATGCCCAAATCCTTAATGGGAGTAAAAACAGCAGATCTGGTTCCGATTACCACCTTGTAGCTGCCTTGCCCAATCTCTATCCAGTTTTCATAGCGTTCAGCAATACCCATATTGGAATGGTATATGGATACCTCACCTTTGAATTCTTTTTCAAACCTGCCAAAAAGCTGTGGGGTGAGGGAAATCTCCGGGGTTAAAACAAGCGCCCTTTTGCCTTTTTTTAATACTTCGCGGCAGGCATCTATATATACTTTGGTCTTTCCGCTTCCCGCAATCCCTTCAATCAAGAAAGCGCCGAATTTTTCCCTATCTATTTTATCGATTATTTTTTTCAGACATTTTTCCTGGTAAGGGTTGGGGGTAAACTCTTCTTCCTCTTCAAGGCTTTCATACCTGAAGCTCCTTTTAAGCCTTTCTTTTTTTATAACCAGAATACTTTTATCTACAAGGGGCCTTAAGCTTCCGTAACTTGACTTTGACTCCTTTAGCACCTTCCTTCTGGGGCACGGACCCTGCTTCTGCAGATACTCTATAATTCTTTTCTGCGCAGCATTTTTTTTCCAGTTAATCCCTGATTTCAGCTCCTCTAAACGCTTATGGTTTATGTGGATAATATCCTCATACCTTAGTTTTGCCCCGGGTTTGGTGAGGACATAGACGCAGCGTATGTGCCCCTTTTTTTCAAGACTGTCCAGCTTAAGCTTTAGCCCGGGGTTTTTTTCTGCTTTGCTGACCCTCAGAGGGAAGGTCAAGTCCAGGTGCCCGGCTGCATCCTCTTTTACTGGAACCCATGCCCTTTCTGTTTTTATCTTTCCCCCGGGGGGAAGGAAAAGCCTGGCCACGCTTCCCAAAGGCTGCATGTAATAAAAAGACATCCAGTATATGAGCTTGAGCCTGTCCTGGTTAAAGATGGGGGTGCCTATTACAATCTGCTTTATTTCCTTTATTTGCCTGGGAGCTATCCTTGTGGCAGTTTTAACCCTAACCACATACCCTGTTTCCTGACGGGACCTAAAAGGTACCAGGACTATGGAGCCTGTGGATACTTCCTTGACCAGCTTTTCAGGGATAAGGTAATCAAACGGATGGTCCAGCTCCAGACTTTCCAGACTTAATATTACTTCAGCATATAGATTTTTTTTATTCATACATGGGGTGGGTATACCTTATTTTAATCCCAGCATTTCTTTTACTGCATCTACCTTATCCAGCTTTTCCCATGTAAAGTCCCGGTCATGCTGCCCAAAATGCCCGTATTTTGCCGTTTTTTTGTAAATAGGCCTGAGCAGATCCAGATCCCTTACAATAGCTCCGGGCCTTAAATCAAAAATTTCATTTACCGCCTTCTCTATCTTGTTGGTATCCACCTTTTCAGTACCAAATGTTTCCACCATTATGGAAACCGGATGGGATACACCGATAGCATAGGCAATTTCGATCTCCAGTTTTTCTGCTGCCCCTGCTGCAACCAGGTTTTTGGCCACATGCCTTGCTGCATAAGTTGCAGAACGGTCTACCTTGGAAGGGTCTTTTCCGGAAAAAGCACCTCCTCCGTGCCTGGCTGCCCCTCCATATGTATCCACTATTATTTTCCTTCCCGTAAGCCCTGTATCGCCCATGGGCCCTCCTATAGTGAATTCTCCGGTAGGGTTAACATATAATTTTACCTGTTTGGACAGAAGGCTGTCCGCTATAATAGGCTTTACCACAAACTCCTTCAGGTCCGGTTTTATCTGGGTTTCAATATCAATATTGGGGGCATGCTGGGTGGATAGCACGATGGTCTCCACATAAACCGGCTTTCCGTTTTCATACCGTACACTTACCTGGGATTTGCCGTCCGGCCTGAGGTAGGGTAGTATTCCAGCTTTCCTTACCTCTGAAAGCCTGTGGGCAAGCTTGTGGGCCAGCAGTATGGGCAAAGGCATGTATTCTTCGGTCTCATTGCATGCATAACCGAACATCATTCCCTGGTCTCCCGCACCTTGATAATCAATTTCGTCCTCATAGCCATTGCCCATCCTTGCTTCGTATGCTTTATCCACGCCCTGCGCTATATTTTTAGACTGCCTGCCTATGGAAACCACCACTCCGCAGGTTTCATAATCAAAGCCGTATTTTGCCCTTGTATAACCGATTTCCTTGACGGTTTCCCTCACTATATCCGGTATTTCCACATAAGTTTCAGTGGTTACTTCCCCTGCTACCATCACCAGGCCGGTTTTTAAAAGTGTTTCTATAGCTGTCCTGCATTTTGGGTCTTCTGCTATTATTGAATCCAGTATGGCATCTGATATCTGGTCTGCCATTTTATCCGGATGGCCTTCAGTTACTGACTCTGATGTAAACAAGTAAGAACCCTTTTTTGACATGTTTGCCCCCTGTTAACTCTTTTGCTTATCCATAAAAATTTCAATCAGCTGATCCCATATCTGCCTGGCTATCAGCCTTTTTTTTGCTTTTTTAAGCTCTATTTCTTTTCCTTGCCTGGTTACTATTGTAACCTGGTTATAGTCGCTGCCCATGCCTATATCCGGCCGGGATATATCATTAGCTATAACGGCATCTATATTTTTGCCGCTTATCCTTTCCGATACATTTTTCATATCCGGCCCGTATTCAGCTGCAAAACCAATCAAAAGCTGCCCTTTTTCCTTCTTTTCAGCCAGAAGCTTTAGGATATTTTCATTTATCCTAAAGCTTATTTTTGATAATATATCATCTTTTTTTTTCAACTTATAGTCATAAGTTTTCTCCGGCACTATATCGCTTACTGCCGCAGCCATTATTATAATGTCCATGTCGTCAAAAACCTCAAGTATCTTTTCTTTCATCTGTGCCGATGTCTGGACATAAACCCCTTTCACCTTACCGGAGACGGTATCCTGGCCGGCAGTAACCAGTACAACCTTTTCTGCTCCCCTAAGTTCTGCTTCTTCAGCTAAAGCAGCTCCCATCTTTCCGCTGGAGAGATTGGATATAAAGCGAACAGGATCTATGTATTCTCTGGTTCCTCCGGCAGTAACCAGTACCTTTTTGCCTTTCAGCTGGTTACTGTAATGTAGGAGAAAGCCAATCTCTTCTGCAATAATTGCCGGATCAGCCATCTTTCCCGTGCCCTTCTCTCCGCAGGCAAGCCTCCCTTGTAAGGGACCAATAAAAAAATATTTTCCTGATGATTTTAGGTCTTCTATGTTTTTTTGCACAGATTTCTCCAAATACATGCTCTGGTTCATAGCCGGTGCCATTAGCACCGGGCACCGGGCAGAGATTGCTGTGGTGGTTAGGAAATTATCGCAAATTCCACAGGCAAGCTTGGATATAGTATTAGCGCTGGCAGGCGCAATAACCATGGCATCTGCGCTATGGGCCAGTGAGATATGATAAATTTTTTCACCCTGCTCATACTGGCTTATTATGGTTTTATTGCCGGCAATGGAGCTTAGAGTCAGCGGACCGATGAAATTGGCCGCATCCGGCGTCATTACAGGATAGATTTCCGATCCCTTTTTTTTTAGCAGGCTGCACAGCTGTGCAGCCTTGTATGCGGCAATTGAACCGGTTACAGCAAGAATAATATTTTTTCCATTAAATACAGAAGACATCTATTATCTGCCAGCCCTGATATAACTTACACTTTTTGCTCTAAATTCATTTAATGCTATCTCCAAAGGGTCTTTACTTTCAATATCTACAAGCGGGGGTACTACATTCACCCTTTCCATATTCCTCTTGGCAGCAAAGTAGTTTCCCAGCTCTCTGGCCCTTTTGGCTACTGCTATGCATAAAGTGTATTTATTATCTATTCTCTCTATATAGGTATCCACATATGGTATCTTAGTCAAGGTCTTTTCCTCCCCTTTTCTCTGTTTAGCACTTCCTTTAAATTTAACAAAGCTTCATTATAATTGTTATTTACAATTATGCAATCATAGTACTTTTTGTATTTCATTTCCTGTTCGGCGACAGCGAGCCTTTTTTCAATTTCCGGTGCAATATCTGTTCCTCTCCCCATAAGCCTTTGCCTTGCCTCGGATAAAGAGGTGGGGGCTATAAATATCATATAGGCATCCCCTGCCTTTTCCTTTACCTGCATTGCGCCCTGCACATCTATTTCCAGTATGACGTTTATCCCTTCCTGCAGTTTCCGGTTAACAAAATCAGCAGGAGTTCCGTAGAGGTAATCACAGTAACTGGCCCATTCCAGCAACTTTCCCTCTTCTATCATCTCCTTAAACTTTTCTTCGGTCACAAACCGGTAATGTTTCCCTTTTTCCTCATTCCTCCTGACGGGGCGGGTGGTACAGGAAATAGATTTTTCAAAATCCTTTAAATCTTTCAGGCTCTCACCTATAAGGGTGCTCTTGCCTGCTCCTGAAGGTCCGGATATTATAAACAATCTTCCTTTTTTTGACATAACTAGCTTATTTTAAAATAATTTAAAAACCGCTGCCTCTGTTTTTTCCCCAATCCGCCCGCCCTTTTGGACAGGCTTATGCCAAGCTCCTGAACCAGGATGCGCTCTGCCCTCTCCCTTCCCATTCCCGGAAGGGAGCTTACCAGTTCCACCAGCTTCATATTAGCGATTTGCTTAAAAATTCTTTCATCAAAAAATATAGATTTTAGATCAGTTCTTCCCTTCTTCAGGGATTTTTTTAGCTCTGCCCGGCTCTTCCTTATCTGCCTGGCTTTTACAAGAGCTTTTTCCCTTGACTCTTTGCTTAAGTTCTTAAAAGACATTGTCTGCTTTCCCTGCCATAGCTTATAAAAGTATACAATAAAATAGGGTAATTACAATCTGGGCGGAGCCTATTTACTGCTTCCCGGGGTATCTATTGCCTTGCCCTGCCTGCACATTGTGCATTCCTGAGATAAAAATTTATCAATTTCAAGCTTGATGAGGAAATTATAGAAAAGTTTGAAATCAATCCCCTCTGACCTGTCTACTATGGATACAACAGCCAGAACCTCTGCCTTGTTCTGCCTGCATATTTCAATCACCTCTTTTACCGAGCCGCCGGTGGTAATTACGTCTTCAGCAATAACAACTTTCTGCCCTTCGCTTAACTTAAATCCCCTCCTGAGCTCCATTTTCTCTTTTTTCCTCTCTGTATAAATCATATCCTTGCCTAATCTGTAAGCAAGCATATAACCAAACAGTATACCTCCCATGGCAGGTGAGACCACCAGGTCTATATCATCCAGGTTTATCGACTCTGCCAGCATGCGCCTGCTTTCATCAGCAAGCTTGCGGGTAAGGTCCGGATGCATAAGAAGTTTGGCGCACTGGAGGTAATAGGCGCTGTGGTACCCGGAAGTAAGCTTGAAATGGCCCTCCAGTATTGCCCCTGAACTCTCCAGCATTTCTAATACGTTTATGTTTTTGCTCTGTTTTATTACTTTCAGCATATTAAAATCCTCCCAATATATGCAAGTATTTGTCTATTGTACCCGGGATATCTTTCTTGGCGGTTATGGAGCGGCCTACCACCAGAAAATCCGCCCCATCTGCTAAAGCCTGCTGGGGGGTGGCTGCCCTTTTCTGGTCATCACTGCTATCCTCTTTTAGCCTGATACCCGGAGTTGCAATATAAAAATCAGAACCCAGCTTCTGCCTTAATACCTTTACCTCCCTGGGTGAACATACTATCCCGTCCAAACCGGCTGAAATACCCATTGAGGCAAGACAGGCAACCGTATCCATATAGCCGTCTCCAAACCCCATCATGCCCATATCCCTGTCATCCAGGCTGGTGAGTACAGTAACCCCCATAAGAAGCGGGGCAAAAACCCCCATCTTTTCAGACCTGTCGGCAATTGCCTTTCTGGCATCCCCGATCATCCCGGGACCTCCCAAGGTATGGACAGTTACCGCCGAGACCCCCAGAGAGGTTATTGCCCTGCAGGCGCCGGATACTGTATTGGGTATATCATGAAGTTTTGAATCAAGCATTACCTTATACCCGAAGCTTTTTATCGTATCCACTATGGAAAGCCCCTGGCTGTATATAAGCTCCAGGCCGATTTTTAAAGTACTTACCTTGCCTGAAATCTTCCTGCACATCTCTGTTACCTGCTGTTTCTGGGAAACATCGATGGATATTATAAGGCGGTCAGCTAATTTTATATTCTTGCTGCTCAATTTAATGCCTTTCCTATTATTTTATTAACATCATCAATATTTTTCTGCCTTAAGTATCCGGCTATGCCCTCAATTATTTTTTCTGCTGCATGGTAATCAACAAAATTAGCCGTCCCTATCCCTACCGCTTCAGCACCTGCTATTAAAAATTCCACCGCATCTTCCCAGCTAAAGATTCCCCCCATCCCTATAACCGGGAGGATCTTTTTGCTGCACAGCTCATAAACCCTGGCCAGGGCTACAGGTTTTATGGCCGGACCGGAAAGGCCTCCCATTATATTCCCAAGCCTGGGTTTGAAGGTATGTATATCAAAAGCTGTCCCCACCAGGGTATTAATTACAGATAATGCGCTGGCTCCGCCGTCCCTGGCTGCAGCAGCAGCCGGCTCCATCTGCCCTGTATTCGGGCTTAGCTTAACAATGACAGGAATTTTTACTGTCTGCTTAACTTTTGACGTAACCGCCTCTACCTCCTGCGGCAGACTGCAAAAAGCCATTCCCCCTTTTTCCACATTGGGGCAGGAAAGGTTAAGCTCTATTGCCAGAAGTTCTGCGGTTATATCCGCTACTGCCAGAGAAATTTTTTCAAACTCCTCTATATTTTCTCCAAATATGGAAAGTATGGGTTTTATGTTTAACTTCCTTATAGCCGGCAGGTGATTGTGTAAAAAATCATCTATACCCCCGTTCTGCAGCCCGACAGAATTAAGCATCCCGCAAGCAGTTTCAAAAATCCTTGGAGGGGGATTCCCCTGCCGCTTATGGAGTGAAAAGCTTTTGGTGGTTACCGCCCCCAGCAAAGCTGTATTATAAAAATCAGAGTACTCTATCCCGCTGCCAAAAGTTCCCGAACAGGCAATAACCGGATTTTTGAGCTCTATATCCCCCAGCTTTACCTCCAGACGGGGGTAAGATGCATCACTCAAAGACAACCTCCATCAGATTAAATGCAGGCCCGTCACTGCATACCTTAAGGTAGCCAAAACCATCCCGGCCCTCCCTTACCTTTACCGCGCAACCGTCGCACACTCCTACACCGCAAGCCATCCTTTCCTCAAGAAGGGCCACAATTTTATTGCTTGCCCCGGCAAGTTTTGCCTGAAGACTCTTTAACATCTCTAGCGGCCCGCAGCAGTATATTTCATAACCGCTATACTTTGACATATTGCTGATGCCATCAGTTACCAGGCCCCTGTTAGCCCACCTGTCCTGTTCACAATATATCATATAATTTAAGTTTAGCCTCATCATATCCTTTTCCACCAGCATATACCTTTGGTCCTTAAACCCCGCCAGCATGTATACCTCTTTTTTTTGCTGTATACAGACTTTGGCCAAAAAAAGAAGGGGTGCAATGCCTATGCCTCCCGCAACCAGAAGCACCTTATCTCCTGCTGGCTGCACGGGGTTGCCAAGCGGGCCGCAGAAATCAAGAATATCTCCCCTGGCCAGCCGGGACAGGAACCTGGTGCCTTTTCCCCTTACCAGGTAAAGGATGGTTGCCACATTGAAATTTTCATCTGTATCATAAATGCTAAACGGCCTCCTCAGCAAAGGATCCAGCTGGTCAGGGCCTGAGCACCTTATATTTAGAAACTGGCCGGGTTCAGCACTCCTGCATACGGAAGGGGAAAAAAATTCAAGCTTGTAAAGGTCTTCCCCTACCCTGGAATTGCTTATGATTTCTCCGGTTGAAGATTTCATTTATAGTCCTGTATGGCTTTAACCCTTATATTGGTATTGGTCCTTAGTTCCCTTATTCCCTGAATGGCAGCTGCGGCTCCGGAAATGGTGGTAATGGAAGGCACATTATGCAGAACTGCTGCAGTCCTTAGAAAATAACCGTCGCTTCTGGCGCTGCTTCCCTCCGGCGTATTTATTATAAGGTCCACTTCCCCATTTTTTATAAGGTCCATTACGTTTGGCCGCCCTTCCCTTATTTTTAGAACCGAATCACACTTAATCTGCTTGCTTTCCAGATAATCGCCGGTGCCCTTGGTGGTAATTATTTTAAAATTCATGTCCATAAAGCTTTTAGCTATATCCACAATATGTTCCTTGTCCCTGTCGCTTACGCTTATAAACACCGTTCCACAGGTAGGGAATTTCTGGTTGGTGGCAATCTGGGATTTGGCAAAGGCTACCCCGAAATTGGTATCTATTCCCATTACCTCACCCGTTGATTTCATTTCAGGGCCAAGCACAGTGTCTATGCCCGGAAAACGGTTAAACGGCATTACCGCTTCTTTTATGCTGAAATAGTCAAGCTTGGTGGAATCCTTTCGCTCAAAATCAAGCTCGCTCAATTTTTTCCCGGTCATAACCCTGGAGGCAATCTTGGCCAGGGGAATATTTATGGATTTACTGATAAAAGGTATTGTCCTTGAGGCCCTGGGGTTAGCTTCCAATACATAAACCTCTGAATTTTTTATAGCATACTGGATGTTTATCAGCCCTCTTACCCCCAGTTTCTTAGCTATCCTGTACGTATAATCCCTTAGCAGGCCTATAGTATCATCGCTCAAGGTAAAAGGCGGAATAACACAGGCGCTGTCTCCTGAGTGTATGCCTGCTTCTTCTATATGCTCCATTATCCCCCCTATAAAGATCTCCTCTCCATCAAACACAGCATCCACATCAACCTCAATAGCCCTCTCCAGGAATTTGTCCACCAGTATTGGCTTGTCAGGCGAAACCAGCGCCGCATTCCTTACATAATCTATAAGGGAGCTTTCATTATAGACTATGCTCATTGCCCTTCCCCCCAAAACATATGACGGCCTCACCAGCACAGGGTACCCTATCTTTTTTCCAATCTCTTTGGCCTCTTCTATATTTAATGCAGTTCCATTGTCCGGCTGGGGTATGCCCATATCCTGCAGCATGGCGCCGAACCTTTTCCTGTCCTCAGCAAGGTCTATGCTGTCAGGGGAAGTGCCCAGTATATTTACTCCTGCCTCCTGGAGCCTTATGGCCAGCTTCAATGGAGTCTGGCCTCCAAACTGAACTATTACCCCGTAAGGCTTTTCGGCTTCAATTACATTCATCACATCCTCAAAGGTTAAAGGCTCAAAATAAAGGCGGTCAGATGTGTCGTAGTCCGTACTTACCGTTTCCGGATTACAGTTTACCATTATGGTCTCGTAACCGTCCTCGTGAAGGGCAAAAGAGGCATGCACGCAACAGTAGTCAAATTCTATGCCCTGCCCTATCCTGTTAGGGCCGCTGCCCAGTATGACTATTTTATCCTTTTTGGAATCCTTTATCTCATCTTCTGTCTCATAGGTTGAATAGTAGTAAGGGGTATAAGCCTCAAATTCGGCAGCACAGGTATCCACGGTCTTAAAAGTGGTATTTATGCCCATCTGTTTTCTGAGGCTCCGGACCTTGTCTTCTGAGCTCCCCAGGAGGCTGGCTATCTGTATATCCGAATACCCCATCCTTTTGGCTTCCCAGAGACCTTCCCTGGTTAATCCTTTTATGCCTTTTTGGATAAATTGTTTCTCAAACTCTACCAGCTGCTTAATATTATAAAGGAACCACGGGTCTATCTTGGTATAACTGAAAATTTCTTCAATGCTTTTGCCTATCTCAAAAGCATGCTTTATATAGAATATACGGTCCTGGTTGGGAACGGAGAGCTTATCATTTAGAAGCTCCCCTACAATATTGTTGTATCCGTCAGCACCCAACCCGTAACGGTCAATTTCCAGCGACCTGATTGCCTTCTGCAGAGCCTCTTTAAAGGTCCTGCCTATAGCCATGGCCTCTCCCACCGATTTCATTCTGGTGGTAAGCGTGGGGTCAGTTTCAGGAAATTTTTCAAATGCCCACCGCGGGAATTTTACTACCACATAGTCTATGGAAGGCTCAAAACATGCAGGGGTCTTTTTGGTTATATCATTGGGTATCTCATCCAGAGTATATCCTATAGCCAGTTTTGCAGCAATTTTGGCAATGGGAAAACCTGTTGCTTTTGAAGCCAGAGCGCTGCTTCTGGACACCCTCGGGTTCATCTCAATTACAGCCAGCTTACCATTTTTAGGGTTGATGGCAAACTGGATATTTGAACCCCCGGTCTCCACACCTATCTCCCTCATAATCTTCAATGAAGCATTGCGCATCTCCTGGTACTCTTTATCTGTAAGGGTCTGTGCAGGAGCTACAGTTATGCTGTCTCCGGTGTGTACCCCCATGGGGTCAAAGTTCTCAATGGAACATACGATAACCACATTATCTGCCTTATCCCTCATTACTTCCAGCTCAAACTCTTTCCATCCTGCTACAGACTTTTCAATAAGCACCCTCCCTATGGGAGACAGGTCAAGGCCCCTTATAACCGTTTCTGTAAACTCTTCCTTATTAAAAGCAACACCGCCGCCCAGTCCCCCCAGGGTAAAGCTGGGCCTGACCACCAATGGAAACTTAAGCTTGCGGCTGAAAGCAAGCGCCTCTTCCAGGCTGTGGGCATAACCGCTGGGAGGCACATGCAGCCCTATGCCTCTCATGGCCTGCTTGAATAGCTTTCTATCCTCCGCTTTATTTATAACCTCTGTATTTGCTCCCAAAAGCTCCACTCCATACCTGTCCAGATCCCCCTGCTCATCCAGCGCTACCGCAATATTTAAGCCTGTCTGGCCGCCCAAGGTTGGAAGCAGGCCGTCAGGCCTTTCCTTCTTTATGATTTTTCTTACAAAATCAACAGTAAGGGGTTCTATATAGGTTTTATCAGCAAATTCCGGATCAGTCATTATGGTTGCCGGATTGCTGTTTACCAGCACCACCTTATAACCCTCTTCCTTTAAAACCTTGCACCCCTGGGTACCGGAATAGTCAAACTCGCATGCCTGCCCAATTATTATGGGGCCGGAACCTATTATCATAATCTTTTTTAAGTCTTTTCTCTTAGGCATAAACCTTCCTATTTGAAATTGTCAATAATATTTACAAATTTTTCAAAGATATAGCGGCCGTCGTGGGGCCCCGGGCCTTCTTCCGGGTGGTACTGCACCGCAAAGGCGCTCAAGCCGGGATAATCCACCCCTTCCATGGTCTGATCATTTAAGTTAATGTGGGTAATCCTGTGCTCGGTTTCCTTTATATTGGAAAGTGAATCAATATCCAGGGAAAAGCCATGATTCTGGGTAGTAATTTCAACCCTCCCGGTTTCCAGATTCTTAACCGGATGGTTGGCCCCATGATGGCCGAATTTAAGCTTATAGGTTTTGCCACCCAGGGCAAGAGCCAGCAGCTGATGGCCCAGGCATATTCCAAATATAGGCTTTTTGGATATAAGTTTCTTTATATTTTCAATAGCATAGCTAACTGCTGAAGGATCCCCCGGTCCGTTTGAAAGTACAATCCCATCCGGCTCATATGCCAGTACCTTTTCCGGGCTGGTACGGGCAGGAACTACAGTCAGGTGAAAACCAATATTTGACAGGTGCCTCATTATATTTAATTTCACCCCGTAATCCAATACCACTGCCCTGTATTTATAATCTTTTTTCCTAGGATTATATACATACGGCTTGCTGCAGGTTACGTAATCTGCCAGGTCCCGCCCAATCATATCCGGATGGCGGTCAATCTTTGCCCTTAGGCTGGCCACATCATCGGTCTGGGTAGAAATTATTCCCTTCATGGCCCCTTCCTCCCTTACATGCCTGGTAATCTGGCGGGTATCAACTTCGGTTATGCCCACTATTTTCGATTCCTCCAGGTATTGCTGGAGGCTCCTTTCAGCCCGCCAGTTGCTGTAGGTTTCGCTGTACTCCCTTACTATAAAACCTTTAGCCTGTATTTTTTTTGATTCTATGTCCTTGCTGTTTATTCCATAATTTCCAATCAAAGGATAAGTCATATTAACGATCTGCTCACAGTATGAAGGATCGGTAAGTATCTCCTGGTACCCGGTCATTGAGGTGTTAAAAACAACCTCACCAACAGCCTCTCCGCTGAACCCAAAACCTTTACCTTCGAATACCTTTCCGTCCTCTAAGATCAAAATAGCATTTTTTTTCAATATAGATCACTCTCTTACATAAGATAATTTGCCATTGTTTATGGTATAAAGCACCCTGCTGTAAAGCTCCTGCCCTATAAACGGGCAGTTTTTGCTTTTAGAGAAGAACTCTTTTTTGATATTTTCCTTTTTGGCTGTATCTATTACCACCAGGTTTGCTTCATTTCCCTCCTCTACGGCCATGCTCTCCATGCCAAGTATGCTAGAAGGGGCCGCAGTCATTAATTTAATCAGCTGTTTTAAGCCCATCCCTTCATCCCTGCAGAGTTTGGTATACGCTGCCTTAAAAGCTGTTTCCATGCCGATTGCCCCGAACTGTGCATCCTGGAAGGTGGTATTTTTTTCTTCCAGAAGATGGGGAGCGTGGTCACTGGCTATAGCATCAATGGTACCGTCTTTTAACCCTTCAACCAGCGCAGCCTGGTCCTCTTCTGCCCTTATGGGGGGTTTAACCTTAAAGTTGGTATTAAATGTTTTAAGACAGCTGTGGTTAAAATAGAGGTGATGGGGGGTTACATCACAGCTTATATTAACCCCTTGCCTTTTGGCCTGCCTTATCATTTCTACTGACCGCCTGCTGCTCAGGTGGGTTATATGGATTCTGGCCCCTGTTTTTTTTGCCAGCATTATATCCCTGCCTATAATCAACTCCTCGGCCAGCGGGGATATCCCTTCCAGGCCCAGCCTGTTAGACCAGTAGCCCTCGTGAACGAGCCCGTCCTGGGTGAAACCGTATTCCTCTTCATGCAGTATAAGGAGTGAGGAAAACTGGCCAGAGTAACGCATTGCCTCATACATCAGCCTGGCGTCAGCCACACATTTCCCGTCATCTGAAAAGGCCGCTGCCCCTCTTTCAGAAAGAAGGCCCATCTCGGTAATCTCCAGACCCCTGAGCTCTTTGGTTATAGCTGCCACCGGAAGTATCTTAAAATCATTTTTTCCGGCCTGCCCAAGTATATATTCTATCAGGGAAGGGCTGTCAACAGCCGGCTGCGTATTGGGCATGGTGGCAACAGCCACAAAGCCCCCCGCCAGGGCTGACCTGACCCCGCTTTCTATGTCTTCCTCCTTATCATCTCCGGGATCCCTTAAGTGTACATGCATATCTACAAGCCCCGGCGATATAATGCATCCGGAAGCATCGATTTCCAAAACATTATTTGATTCTTTTATACCCTCTGCTATCTCCTTTATACGGCCCTCCTCTATCAGTATATCCGAGGTGTAGTCACCATCGGTGTAGGGGTCAATCACGGCTGCATTTTTTATAAGCATATCCCTGGTACCTAGTATTTTTTTCATGATTCCTCTTGCTGGCTTAAAATTAAATAAAGAAGCGCCATCCTTATGGCTACCCCGTGGGTTACCTGGTTGGGTATTACCAGCCTCCCATTCCTTCCGGCAGAATCCATTACCTCTTCACTTATTTCAATCCCCCGGTTAACCGGTCCGGGATGCATCACCACCGCATCTTCTTTCATCCTGTTTAATCTCTGCAGGTTCAGGCCCAAAAAACGGTTATACTCCCTTACCGATGGATAGAATTTCCTCTGCTGCCTTTCAAACTGCATCCTTAACATATAAAGGACATCCACATCTTCAACCACCCTGTCTATATCTGCTGCCGTCCTGACACCCAGCACAGTATCCTCGGGTGGCAGCAGCATGGACGGGGCAACAACAGCCACCTCCATGCCCGCCCTGGAAAACATTTCCACATTGGACCTGGCTACCCTGCTGTTAATAAAATCACCAACAATAGCTACCTTTAGGCCTTCAAGCCTGCCGAATATTTTTTTTATGGTATATATGTCCAGGAGCGCCTGGGTAGGATGCTGGTTTTTCCCGTCCCCTGCATTTATTATAGGTACGCTAACCTTTTTAGCTACTAAATCAAGGACCCCGCTGTGCCCATGCCGGATTACAAGAAGGTTTACCTTCATGGCAATAATGGTCTCTATGGTATCCATTATTGATTCGCCTTTTTTTAAGCTGCTGGTAGACGCAGAAAAATTAATCATATCAGCGCTTAGCCTTTTGGCAGCTATCTCAAAGGAATTGCGGGTCCTTGTGCTGGGCTCAAAAAATATATTGGCAATTGTTTTGCCCCTCAATGTAGGAACTTTTTTTACCTTCCTCTCCATTATTTCCAGAAAAGAATCCGCATTCTTTAGCACCAGCTCTATTTCTTCCAAGCTAAGGTCTTCTGTCCTTAGCAGGCTCCTGTCAGTTAGCACTGTTTACTTTCCTTCCTATCGGTTGCTGCAAATAGTTACCTTATCGGTACCATCAACCTCGCTTATCTTTACATCAATAAACTCTTCAAGGGATGTAGGTATGTTTTTTCCCACATAATCTGCCCTGATGGGTAACTCCCTGTGGCCGCGGTCTATAAGAACTACCAGCTGTATGCTCCTTGGCCTTCCCATGTCAATTATTGCATCCATGGCCGCCCTTATGGTCCTGCCGGTAAAAAGGACATCATCTACCAGTATTATGTCCCTGTCCTTTATGTCAAAAGGTATATCCGTAATCTGTATATCAGATTTAATATTTTCCCCTATATCATCCCTGTAGAAAGTTATATCCAGTTTTCCCACCGGTATTTTTTGGTTCTCCAATGATTTGATATTGTCTGCTATTCTTCTGGCCAGGGGGATCCCCCTTTTCTGTATGCCTACAAATACCAGGTTCTTGCAGCCCTTGTTCCTTTCGAGTATTTCATGGGATATTCTTTTTAGCACCCTGACTATATCTTCAGGGCCCATCACCAAGGCTTTTTCCCTCATAGCTATAAAAAAACCTCCCTGCCAATACCGCAAGAAGGTCCTTTGCTCCTGTATTTAATTATTTTATTTTCCACTTTTTCCCTTTTTAGTCTCTCTGGACTATTTTAAAGGTTTACATTTTTTCCTTTTCTAATATATGAAATTTCTAAATAAAAAACAAGTGCAAATTTAAATTTTCCCCTTTTTCCTGCATTATTATTAAATTGTTTGCAAAAATTGTTGAAATTTTAACCGATTAATATAAGTATGTTTTACTTAATATAAAAATAATACTATAATCTAGACATAAATATCAAATTATATTGATATATGGAATTACAGTTTTCACCATACATCATTCCCATGATAATGGGTATCATATGCATACTGGTATTTATTCTCTATGTGTATGCATACAGGCCCTCCTTTAACTACAGGATACTAATTCTGCTATCTTCCGGCGCCTTTATTTGGCTGGCCTCAAACACCCTGGAGCTTGCAAGTAAAAGTATGGGGCAGAAAATATTTTTTAACCAGGTGTCATCATTTGGAATCGCTATAGTTCCGATAGCCTTTTTTATATTCACCCTGCAATACACGGGTAGATCTGCTAAGATAAACCCGGGTAAGATTTTATTGCTGTCGATAATTCCTGCAGCAGGGGTTGTGCTTGATTTTACCAATGCCTACCATAACCTGATAGTGACAAACTATGAGCTTATTGCCACAACCGAGCTTTTGCTGCTTAGAAAAGACTACGGTCTCTTCTTCTGGATATGGGTTTCCTATATATATATTCTGATGTTTGTTAGCTACTTCTACCTTATCAGGCTTCTGGCTACCTCCATAAAGTTTTACAAGAGGCAGGCTGTATTTTTGCTAATGATATTAACCCTTCCCATTGCGGCCAATATAGCTTATTTCTTGAATATAGGGCCGGTAAACTATATGGATTTCACCCCCCTTTCCCTTACCGGCAGCATAATAATTATGCTTCTTGGCATCACCAGGTTAAAGCTCGGGGAGATTGTACCCATTACCAGGAATGCGCTGATTGAAAACATGAGGGACGGCATACTTGTAACCGATAAAAAATACAGGATTTTGGATATAAACCCCTTGGCCAAAGAAATAATAGGTATTGACAGAAAACAGGATGTAGTCGGCTTAAGTCTTAATAAAACCGATATCTGGCCTCTTATTGGCCCCAAAACAGAGATAGAGAAGGTGTTTGTTGAAGAAAATAAAAGAATTAAGAAATTTTATGAACTGGATACCTTCAACTATAAAGACCACACCGGAGAAAAAACTGCTTCTATTATAATGCTAAGGGACATTACGGAAAGAAAAAAGACTGAAAATTTTCTCAAAGAAAGGTACGAGTTCTCTAAACTAATTTCCAATATATCGGCAAATTTTGCCGGAACAAGCTTTGATATAAATAAAGAATTTGATTCTGCTTTAAAAAAAATAACAATATTTACCGGTGTTGACAGGGGTTATCTTTTTTTACTGGAGAATAAAAAAATTGACAAACTGTGGGAATACAGAAAAAACAACCTGCCTGCATCCCCCCTGCTGGAGGAAATTAAATCTCCACAAAATTGGTGGCTGATTGAATTTTTATCCGGTTTTGAGGAAATTGACATAAAGGATATGTTTGAATTAGAAAACCTTTCTGAAACAGAAGAAAGGTTCAGGAAAGAAATAAGCAAAAACACCAAATCATTGTTAATACTGCCCCTCTATATGGGTAATAAACTGCTGGGATGTCTTGGCTTTGAAACCCTAAGGAATACCAAAGACTGGAACACGGAAGATAAATCACTTATAAGGGTAGCCGGCAATATTTTTGTCAATGCCATTAAGAGCTACAGGGATCAGACCAGGATACAGTACCTTAAATTCCATGACTACCAGACAGGCCTTTATAACCGCGCTTATTTTGAAGAAGAGTTAAAAAGACTGGATTATAAAAGGTATCTTCCCCTTTCCTTCTTTATAATCGACATAAACGGCCTTAAGCTTATCAATGACGCCTTCGGTTTTGAATACGGTAACCAGGTGCTCAAAGAGGTAGCTGATTTACTCCGGAGTGTCTGCAGATACGGCGATATACTGGCAAGATGGGGCGGGGATGAATTTGCCATACTTTTTTCCAGTACCAGCGGAACCGATGCTCTAAGCATCAAACAGAGGATAATAAGAGAGGTAGAGAAAACAAAAGACAAGAAACTGCAGAACAGTCTGGCTTTAGGAATCGCCACCAAAGAAAATCCCCGGCAGAAAATAGAAGATATAATAAAGGAAGCAGAAAAGAGGATGGACCGGCAGAAACTGGTACAAAAAAAATCCATATCCAGCTCAATAATTTCCTCCCTGCAAAGGTCACTTTGGGAAAAAAGCAATGAAACAGAAGAGCATGCCCACCGGCTGGAGAAGCTGGCGGTAAGGCTGGGAAGGTCTATAGGCCTTGACTCAAATCAGATAGATGAACTGGTTCTGCTTTCCTCCCTCCATGACATAGGAAAGATTGCCATTCCCGAGGATATACTTGAAAAGAACACAAAACTCTCGGGTAAGGAATGGGGCAAGGTTAAAACTCACACCCAGATAGGCTACCGTATTGCCAAATCATCCAAACAGCTCTCCCATATAGCCAATGGCATACTCTGCCACCATGAATGGTGGGACGGAAGCGGTTATCCCAAAGGCCTTAAGGGCACAGAGATACCCATAACCTCAAGGATTATAAGTATCATTGATGCTTATGATGTGATGGTCAACGGAAGGCCCTACAAGAAACCGGTAACCAAAAAGGAAGCAATGGATGAACTGCTCAGGTTTTCAGGTATCCAGTTTGACCCCCAGCTGGTGAAAAAATTCATAGAGATAATAAAATAGCCTTTTAATCCTGGCCCGATAGCCAACTTATTCTTGCTTTGCGAGACTTGTTTTGCGAAACTGCCTTGACATCAATTTTTAAAATCATTACAATTTTCTAAACATTAAAGCATTAATGATGAAAATCAATATATAGTAAAGGAGTCCGTTAAGTGAATAACAGAAGCAAGAAAATAAAAACATTGGTTTTAACTTTTCTGACCATTTTCACCCTATCAATTATCATGTCAGTACCTGCAATGGTTTTTGCGCAGGAAGAGGACGAGGCTGTAGAGCCGGAACCAGAGCCAGTGCCTGAAGAGCTCAGTTTTGACATATCCTATCCGGAAATAAGGGCAAAGGCTGGAGAGCAGTTTCAGTTTAAGGCAGATTTGATGTTTGTAGGTACCGAGGCCAAAACTTTTGACATACTCTGGGAAGCGCCCGAAGGATGGTACGTATCGGTACAGCCCAGCTATGAACAAGCTGAAATATCAGCAGTAAAGCTTGAGCCGGGCTCAACAGAGAGCCTGAATATAATAGCGGCACCCCTTGTAAAAATGGAGCCGGCAGAATACGACATAGAGGTCATAGTGGAAGATGAGGAAAGCGGCTTAAACGCGGTAGCCCAGTTTAAAGCAATCATTACCGCTACCTATGAGCTAGACCTGCGTACAAAAACAGGAAGGCTCAATACCGAAGTTACATCAGGAAAAGACAATAAATACAACCTTATAATTGAAAATAGGGGTTCTGCATCTATTGAAAACATCAGTATTAGCGCCAGCCAGCCTGAAGGATGGACTGTAGATTTTGATAATAAGGAAATAGAAACAATCGAATCAGGAGAAACAAAAGAGATAGCTGCAACCATAAAACCGCCAGAAAAAACCATTGCCGGCGACTATATGCTGACCTTTAATGCCAACAGTGACAACAGCACTGATTCAATCGACCTGAGGGTAACAGTTCTTACACCAACCGTATGGGGTTGGGTTGGAATTGGAATTATAGTTATAGTTATCGTAGGCGTTGCAATAATCTTTGTAAGGCTGGGAAGAAGATAATTCTATGGAAAAGATAATAATCTCTGAGAATCTTACTAAAAAATATGACGGCACCGTGGCTGTTGACGGGCTCAACCTTTCCATAAACAAGGGAGAAATATACGGGCTCCTGGGTCCAAACGGCGCTGGAAAATCGACCATCATACTTATGATTCTGGGCCTTACAGAACCAACCAACGGCAAGATCATGGTAGCCGGCTTTAATTCTACCAGGGAACCTTTGAAGGTAAAAAGGATTACCGGATACCTTCCCGAAAAAATAGGATTTTATGAAGATATGACCGCTAAAGACAACCTGGCCTATACTGCTGAACTGAATAATATAAGTTACAGACAAATACCAAAAAAAATAGATGAAGCCTTGGAAACAGTAGGGCTTACCAAGAATAAGAATCAGCTGGTTAAGCAGTTTTCAAAGGGAATGAAACAAAGGCTGGGTATTGCTGATGTGCTCATAAAAGACCCCCGGCTGGTTATATTCGATGAACCAACGGAAGGCCTTGATGTAAAGGTAGCAAACAGCATACTGGACACAATAATTAATTTAAACCAAACCAAGGGAATTACCTTTCTCCTCTCTTCCCATCAATTAAACCTTATCCAGAAAATCTGCCACCGGGTAGGGATCCTCTCCTGGGGAAAACTCATTGGGGAAGGAAAGATTGACCAGCTGGGCAGGGAATTATTTGGCGGAGGAAGGTTCAGGATAGAGCTAGAGGTCTCACAGGTCAACAATCAATTACTGGATAACATAAAAAAACTTGATAAGATTGTGGATATAGAGCAAGAGGAAAATAAGCTGCAGGTTATATCCGATAGGGACGTGAGGTCCGAGATTTCAAAAATAATAGCCGGCTCCGATTCGATACTGACCAGCATGAACATAAAAGATTATGCCCTGGAGGAAATTTACCTAAAATATTTTAAAGAGGAGTAGCATGAAAAGCATTTTGACCGTATACAGAAAAGAACTTACAGATTATTTCAGCAGTAAAAAATTTATTATATTGCTGGGATTGGTATATGTAGCAGGTTTATCTGCTGTTTATGTATCCCTGCAGAACATAAGGGAAGCAGCAGCCGGCCTGGATAAAAATATTTTCCTGAGGCTGTTTACTACATCCGGGGACATACTCCCGTCATTTATAACTTTTATCAGCCTGTTTATTCCCATCATAGGAATAATATTTGGTTTTGATGCCATAAACAGCGAAAGGAGAAGCGGCAACCTTTCCCGGCTGCTTTCACAACCGATATTCAGAGACAGCGTAATAAACGGCAAATTCCTGGCTGGTATTACCACCTTGAGCATAATCATAGCCAGCATAGTTTTTTTAATTGCCGGAATAGGGCTTAGATCTATAGGTGTTCCCCCTTCTGCAGAAGAGATACTGAGGATATTTTTCTTTGTGATTATCTGCATCATATACGGGGCTTTCTGGATGGGCCTTTCCATGCTTTTTTCAGTTATAATGGAAAAAACTGCAACTTCAATCCTTACCTCAATAGCTATCTGGCTTTTTCTTGCTATCTTTTTGCCCATTATCGCAAATGCGATAGCTAATACAGTTGTTCCATTGGATAATGCCTCAGCTGCTGAGCAGGTAAGCAACTATGTAATTGAACGTAATATATTAAGAGTCTCCCCGTCTACCCTTTTTGGTGAATCGATTACTACGCTGCTGGTACCAACCGGCGGCCATATGCTGCTTAATCCCCAGGCATTCGTGGCCACAGATTTAGCAAGGATGGTCTTAAGCCCTCTCTCTTTGGGACAAAGCCTTATACAGGTTTGGCCGCAGCTGATAGCAATAATTGCTTTGGCTATAATATGTTTTGCCCTCTCTTACATAATATTTATGAAGCAGGAAATCAGGGCAACTTAATCTTTTTTAAGGATTGAAGGTTAGAATTTTTCCACTGTAAGGGATAGCCTATTTTTTGTACAGCTTGTTTAATTTCTCCAGGCTTAGGCTGAGATCATCCGGAAACCGGTCTTCTACTTCTACTGTTTTTCTGGTTACCGGGTGAATGAATTTTAGCTTTTTGGCATGTAAAAACTGCCTGTTTAGGCCGATCTTATCAGCCAGCTTAAGGCATTCCTTTGTGCCATATTGCCTGTCTCCTACCACAGGATGGCCTATATAGCTTAAGTGTACCCTTATCTGGTGTGTCCTTCCTGTTTGCAGGCCTATCTGCAGCAGGCTGCAGATACTGTCATATTCTTCCAGCACCGAAAACAGGGTAACAGCATCCCTGCCCCGGTTAACAGATACGCTTATCTTTTTTCTATCCCTCCGGGATCTGGATACCGGCAGCTCTATCCTGCCCCTTTTTTCAGCAAACAGCCCCATAGCCAGCGCAATATAGCTCTTTTTTACTTCTCTTTTTTTAAAAAGTTCAGAAAGATGCTCATAGGTACTATCATCTTTTGCAATTATTATCAGCCCGGATGTATCCTTATCCAGCCTGTGCACAAGCCCCGGCCTCTGGTTCTGGGACAAGTTTGACAGCCGGCTGCAATGGTAAAGCAATGCATTTACCAGGGTATGGCTGCTGTGCCCAGGACCGGGATGGCAGACCATCCCGGCGGGTTTGGAGATTACCAGCAGGTAATTATCTTCATATATTACCTTTATATCTAATTTCTGGGGCTTTAAATCTAAGGAAGGTTCAGTTTCTGTTTCAGCAATAACAATATGGTCCCCTTCCTTTAGCCGGTAGCTTTTGTTAGTTTTCTGCCTGTTTACCTTTATTTTTCCCTGCTCAATAAGCTTTGATATCCTGCTTCGGGAAAAACCCTGGAGCTTGAGGGATAAATACAGGTCTATCCTCTGTCCAATTTCTTCAGTAACCTTGAACTCTAATTGTTCCTGGTTCAATTACTTGCAGTATCGCTTTTTTTAAAAAATTCCCTGAAAAGCAGAATGATTACAATTATAAAGCCCACAACTATGGAGCTGTCGGCTACATTGAATACCGGAAAGTAAACAAAATGGATAAAATCGGTAACTTCTCCAATAAAAAAACGGTCAATTAGATTTCCCAGGGCGCCGCCCAATATAAGGCCCAGTGAAATATTAAAGAAATAGGAGTTCAGCTTTACCATAATTTTTATTATCACAATCAGGACAATTGCCACCATTGAAATAATGGTTAAAACTGTTGTGCCTTCCTGGAAGAGGCCGAAAGCTGCGCCCGTATTTTTTACATGGGTTATGTATAATAAATTAGGAAAAACCTCCATCGAATTCGAAGCCGGCAGGGTTGATTTTATCCAGCTCTTGGTATACTGGTCCATGACCAGTATCATTGCTGCCGTAAGGAAAAAAATAAGGTTCATTAATTTAGCTGACTTCATTTACACAATGCTCCCGGCTACCTCTAATGCTACCTTTATGGTTGAGCCGTCAACCTCAACCTCCCGTTTAAATATATCGTTTTTAGGCTTAAAGTTTAAACTCTCAGTCAAGGTTTCCTTTCTTATAAAATCCTTAAACTTCTCTATAAGGTTTTTCTCCCTTTCTCCGCATTCCAAATAGATATTTATGGTGTTTTCAATCTCAAAATCCGCTTCCTTGCGCAGGTTCTGGACCTGGTGCACGAATTCCCTTATAAACCCTTCCTCCAGTAATTCCTCCGGGATTTGGATGGGTATTCCTATGGTAAATACCGAATCGCTTTCAATCGCATAACCGTCCTTATTTACGGCCTCTACCAGTATTTCTTCAGGCTCAAGGTCTATATGCCTGCCATCCACAGCCATGGATACCTTTTTATGGTTACTGACTTTAAGGGCTATTACGGCCGGATTTGCCTCATCCAGCTTCTCCCTTATTTTAGGCAGCATAGGCCCGTATTTTGGACCTACCAGCTTAAGGTTCGGCTTAATGTCGTAAGTAACCAGCTCTTCCCTGTTTTCCAGTATTTCTATCTTTTTTATGTTCAGCTCTTCCTTTATGATCCCTTTAAAATGATCGATAGCCTGGCTTATGCGCTCATCGGAGTCAAAGTAAACCTTTGCTGCCTGAAGGGGCTGTCTGGTCTTAATGTTTATCTTATTTCTTATGGTTCTTCCCAATCCAACGATATCCCTTGCCACAGACATTTTAAAACTCAAATCCTTGTCTATAAGTGATTCATCTGCCCGGGGGTAATCCTCAAGATGCACGCTTATCTTCTCTTTGTTTATTCCTGATACAAGATTTTTGTATATTTCCTCACTCATGAAAGGGATATACGGAGCGCATAGCTTGGAAACTGTTACCAGGCATTCATACAGGGTCAGGTAAGCGCTTATCTTATCCTTATCCTCCCCGCTTTTCCAGAATCTTCTCCTGCTTCTCCTTACATACCAGTTGGAAAGATCATCCACGAAATTCTGTATCTTCCTTCCGCTGTCAGTAACATTGAAATCATCCATCAGCCTGTTTACTTCTGCTATAGTCTGGTTTAGCTCGGATATAATCCACCGGTCAATCTCGTACCTGCCGCTTACCTCTATACTGTGCTCATCAGGATTAAAATTATCTATATTTGCATAAATCACAAAGAATGAATAGACGTTCCATAAAGTTAATAAAAACTTCCTTATCACTTCATCTACAGCTTTCTTGGAGAAGTTTTTGGGAAGCCAGGGTGAGACAGCAGTAAAGAAATACCACCTTAATGCATCTGCTCCCTGCTTATTTAAAACTTCCCACGGCTTTACTATATTGCCCCTTGACTTGCTCATTTTCTGGCCGTGCTCATCATTTATAAGGCCCAGGCATAATACATTCTTGTAACAGGATTTTTTAAACAGAAGGGTAGATATAGCCAGCAGGGTATAAAACCATCCCCTGGTCTGGTCTATGGCTTCACAAATAAAGTCGGCTGGAAAGCTCTCTTTAAACAGCTGCCTGTTCTGGAAAGGGTAATTAAACTGGGCATAGGGCATAGATCCGGAATCGAACCATACATCAATCACCTCTGAAACCCTGTGCATGCTCTCCCCGCACTTATCGCATCTGATTTCTATCTGATCCACATACGGCCTGTGCAGGTCTAGGTGGTTAAATTCCTGTACTGATTTATCTTTCAGCTCCTGGATGCTCCCAATGCACTGGCGGTGCCCCTTTGAATCTTCCCATATGGGAAGCGGGGTTCCCCAGTACCTTTCCCTGGTAAGTGCCCAGTCAATATTATTTTCCAGCCATTTGCCGAACCTGCCATGCTTTATATGCTGGGGATACCAGTTAACCTGATCATTTGATTTAATTAAATCCTCTTTTATGTCTGATGTTTTTATATACCAGCTTTTTTTGGCATAGTATATAAGCCTCCTATCACACCTCCAGCAGAAGGGGTATGAATGCTTGTACCTTTCAAAACTAAAAAGAAGTCCCCTTTCTTTCAGGTCCTGGACTATAAGGGGGTTTGACTCTTCAATCTGCTGGCCCCTGAATTTTTTGACTTGCTGTTTAAATTTGCCGTCTTCGTCTACCATCTGTACCACCGGCAGATTGTATTTCTTGCCCACATTCATGTCATCTTCACCAAAAGCGGGCGCAATATGGACAATGCCGGTTCCTTCCCCGGTTGATACAAAGTCTCCGATTACCACTTTATATGCCCCCTGGTTTGGGCCGGCATAATCGTATACCGGCTCATACGTGCTGCCGGCCAGGCTGCTTCCTTTAATCTCCTGTTTAACCTTATACCTGTCATCTTCGCTGAAAACATTTCCTAAAAGTTCCTTGGCCAATATCAAATTCTGGCCTTCAAACTCCACCTCAACATATGCTGCAGCCTCATTTACCGCACAGGCTACATTGGAGATAAGTGTCCAGGGGGTAGTGGTCCAGACCAAAAGATAAGTATTTTTTCTTCCGCTTAAAGCAAACTTTACAATTATGGTCTTATCTTCTACCTCCTTGTAGCCCAGCGCTATCTCATGGGAGGATAAGGCTGTTCCGCATCTGGGGCAATAGGGGACAATTTTATGGTCCTGATACAGCAGATCTTTCTCCCATATGGATTTCAGTATCCACCATACACTCTCAATATAATCATTTGTAAAAGTGAAGTAGGCATTGTCCATGTCGATCCAGAAGCCAATCCTTTCGGTCATTTTCTTCCAGTCTTCTTCATAACGCATCACGCTTTCTTTGCAAAGCTTGTTAAACTTCTCTATGCCTATTTCTTCTATCTCTTTTTTTGAATTAATATTAAGCTTTTTCTCAATCTCCAGCTCCACCGGCAGCCCGTGGGTATCCCATCCTGCCTTCCTGGGAACATGGAAACCTTTCATGGTTTTATACCTGGGAAAAATATCCTTAAATACCCTGGAAAGGACGTGGTGTACGCCGGGGGCGCCGTTTGCTGTAGGCGGGCCTTCATAAAAAACAAATTTCTCTTTGCCCCTGTTTTTCTCCAGGCTTTTTTCAAAAACCTTATTCTGCCTCCAGAAGTCCAGTATCTTCTCTTCAAGCTGGACCAGATTAACTTTTCCTTCTACTTTATCAAACATGGCCAAATCCTCTATCCTTAAAAATTATTCAGTTCCAAAACCGCTTAGTAGATTTTATATAATTACCCTAATTTTGTGAAGTAATAATCTGGTAATCTTCCAGAAGCCCAATCAGTCTTTTAGCAGATTTTACGGCTTTGGCCTTATAGTGGTTATTGAAATAGATGAATGTCTGTTCTGTGGACGCAGCTATCTTCTTTATTCGTGGAATCCATTCCGAAAGTTCTTCCCGGCTGTAGGAATAGTCGTATCTCTGGTATGAATGTTCAGGGTTCCACCAGTGGGAAGAATTCCGCCCGTGGAACCTTATATACCCGGTCCGGGCGGTACTGATACCTGTAGGCGGCAGAAGCCCCTTGATTTGGGGCTCATCCACATTACAGAAGGAAATATTGTTTTCATGCAGCAGTTTTAAACAGGATCTATTTACCCAGCTGCTGTTCCTGAATTCAACCACGGTATTGTAACCGGAAAAAAGCTTGCCTGCATTTAGGAGATAGTCGACATTTGGGCTGCTGTATTTAAAAGACCAGGGAAATTGCATCAAAATGCAGCCCAACCGCCCGCTTTCTGAAAGTAACTGCAAAGAATCAAGGAATATTTCTATATCTTTTTGCTTGTATTTTCTGCTGTGCGTAACCGAGCCTGGGGCCTTTACCGAAAAGATGAAATCATGGCCGACCTTTTTAGCCATATTTTGGAAAATAGAAGGGTTGGGGAGAGAATAATAGGTGAAATTAATCTCTACTGTATTAAAGTCCCTGCTGTAATAATTGAGTAATTTTCTCTCGTCCAACCCTCCAGGATAATATTCTTCCTCCCAGTCGCTGTATTTATAACCGGAAGTGCCTATAAAAAGTTTTCCCATCAAATAAATGATGAAATCTCATTCATGATTTTATCTTTAGACATAGCGCCCACCAATTTCTTCGCCACTTTTCCGTCCTTAAAAAGCAATAGCGTAGGTATGCTGCTGATGCCGTATTTTATTGCGGTATCCCTGTTTTCATCTACGTTGAGTTTAGCAAACTTTAATACATCATTCTTTTCATCAGCCAATTTTTCAATTTCGGGAGCTACCATCTTGCAGGGTCCGCACCAAACAGCCCAAAAATCCACCAAAACCGGTAAATCTGATTGTAATACCTCCTGATCGAAGTTTAAATCACTTAGCTGGGTAATATCTGCCATGGGTCTTCCTTTCTGGTTCCTTTAAACAATTAAAGATATTCTATCATTTCAATCTTCTCAACATTTATAAAAACTACCTCCCTTTTCTCTGCTTCCTCATCTATCCTTGGATCAATGGAAATAACTTCTGCTTCGGTCACGGGAATAAATTTATTTACATGGGTAGTCATATAATCACTTAGCCTGGCTCCAGCCATGGTATGTACATTTCCCTTTACGATAAAGGATTCTGTCTTAATCTTAACCCTTACCTTATTGCTGTCTACCTTCATATTATATGTCTTCCAATATGTTGAGATAGAAAAATATTAACAAAGCGATTTTTTTAAGTCAAACAGATATTTTTTTTAAAATCATTTAAATTATAACTAATTTATACTATAATATGCCATAATAACTGATAATAACAGAAGGGAGTACAATGTATAAATGCACTAACTGCGGGAATACCGAAAAGTTCGAAGGGATTGCTTCTGAAAAAGGCACTGCCGAAATCACCAGGCAGGACCATGAATACAGCTGGTCCTATAATATTTCGGACAAGAGATGGGAATCGAATTTTACTATAAAAAAATGTTATTTTTGCAAATCAGACAATATAATACAGGTCTAGCTGTTTTTTTCCTTTAACTTCTCAGTAACCAGCTTGCTGGCCCTGTAAAGGGATTCAAATGTGCCTGCATCTGTCCACCATCCCTTAAGAATGGTGCAGGTCATTGTCCCGTTTTTTATATAATGATTGTTAACGTCTGTAATTTCATACTCTCCCCTGTCAGAAGGTTTGAGCTTCCCTATGATGTCAAAAACCTCATTATCGTACATGTATAGCCCGGTAACCGCATAATTGCTTTTGGGTTTTTGGGGCTTTTCTTCAATGTTTATGACCTTTCCCCCCTCAACTTCAGCTACTCCGAACCTCTGGGGATCGGCCACTTCTTTCAGGAATATATGGGCTCCCCTGTCTTTTGCCTCAAATTCCTCTATAAACGGCCTGATATCATCTTCAATTATATTATCGCCCAGCATCACAAACACCTTATCCTTATCTACAAAGTTTTCAGCCAGCTTCAGAGCATCGGCTATCCCGCCTTCTCCCTCCTGGTAGGTATAGCTGATATCCTTTAAGCCAAATTCGCTGCCGTTTCCCAGAAGCCTTAAAAAATCTCCGGCATAATTGCCGCCGGTAACAATCATTATGTCTTTAAGCCCTGAACTGACCATTGTTTCCAGGGGATAATAGATCATAGGTTTATCATAGACGGGCAGCAGGTGTTTATTGGTAACCTTGGTGCATGGCCACAACCTTGTTCCTAACCCTCCGGCTAATATTACACCTTTCATGTTTAACAAATCCTCCCTGTATTATTTATTTATAAAATATAAGATAAAAAGCAATGCTGACAGACATACGCAATATACGGCAAACACGTTTAAGTTCTTTTTCTCAACCAGCCTCAGCATAAATTTTATAGCAAAAAAGCCGGCTAAAAAAGAAAAAATAAATCCCAGGGAAAGGAAAACTGCTGTATCGGCCCCTCCTTCGTTTATTACCGCCCACTGCCTGTATATTTCAAAAACAAATGACCCTAATATTACCGGAACAGACAGCAGGAATGAAAACCTAACACTCTGTTTCCTGTCCATCCCCACATACCTTCCAAAGGATATGGTTGCTCCTGACCGGGATACTCCCGGAAATACAGCCAGGGCCTGCCCTATCCCTATGATAAATGCTCTGGCATAGTTTAGCTCCGAGCTTGTTACCGAAGCTGCGGTTTGGTTGGGCTTTTCCCTCCTCTTAGACACGGCCTCTCCTGTCCACAGCAGGAAAGCAGTCAGCAGAAGGAAAAAGGCAACCATCACCGGATTAGAAAAAAACCTCTCAGCAATATCTGCTATTAAAAACCCCGCAACTGCCGCAGGTATGCTTCCAATGATTATAAATACACCCAGCATCAAACTTTGCCTGTCTTTTCTCCTGGGTAAAATCACAGCCATTACGAATGATTTTAATATATTGTATATGTCCCTGTAAAACACAGCAAGTATAGCTATAAGGGTCCCGAAATGTACAGTTACTGTAAAATAGAGGGGAATATAATCCCATCTGAATATAAAGGGGAGAACAACCAGGTGGCCAGAGCTGCTTATGGGGAAAAATTCTGTGATTCCTTGGATTATTCCTAAAATTATTGACTGTATTATAAGCAACTTATATAATTGTAAACCGTCTTTTTAAAAAATACTTTGAAAATATTAACATAAAAACTATAAAATTTAAAAGATTATGGATCTTTCTTTTTCCAACCTGTCCTATCAGTTAGCTACTTTTTTCACCGCCATGCTCCCTGTAGGCGAGCTCAGGGCATCAATACCTATCGCCCTGGGGACCTATAAGATGGGTATTGTGGAAACCTATATAATTTCTGTACTGGGAAACATGGTTCCAGTTGTGCTTATTATCTGGATACTGGAACCGGTATCCAGATTCCTTATGAGAAAATTCAAAATCTTTGACCGTTTTTTTACCTGGCTTTTCAACCGGACCAGAAAAAAACATTACAAAAGGTTTGAAAAATACACCGGCTATGCCCTGATCGGCTTTGTTTGCATACCCCTTCCTGTCACCGGCGGTTGGACCGGCGCATTAATTTCATTTGTTTTTGGAATTCCGCCCAGAAAAGCGCTCCTGGATATAGCCATAGGAGTGATGATAGCCGGAATAATTGTAACCGTAATCTTCCAGACGGTAGGCTATGTGAACTTTATAATAGCGGCCTAGACTCCGCTTACCATTACTTCCCTTACCAGCAGTGCGGGGCTTCCTATAAATCCCCCCGAGGGAATGAACCTTAAGCTATCTCCTACATCGGTAATATTATTAAGAAAGCTACTAAAATCAGTGGCTATGGTTACCTCTTTTACCGGAAAGGACAGGTCTCCGTTTTCTATCCAAATCCCTTTTGCCCCTACACTTATGTCCCCGGTTATGGAATTGGCCCCGGAATGCAGGCCTATTATGTCTATTACAAAAAAACCTTCATCTATGCTTGAGACAAGCTCTCTAAAGCTTTTCTTTCCGGGGCTTATATAGAAATTATTTATTCCTACAGAAGGAACAGATCGGTAAGAGAAGCGGCTGGCATTGCCTGTAGACTTGGTTCCGTCTTTTCGCGCTGTATAGGTGTTGTAGAGAAAGGTATCCAGTATCCCATTTTTAAATACTGCTGTCTTTCCCTTGTATACCCCCTCGCCGTCAAACGGGGCTGTCGCCAGGCCGCCGGGCATTATTCCGTCATCAAATATATCTAAATCAGTAGAGATTAATTTTTCACCCCTCATCCCCTTAAACAAAGATTTCCCCTTCTGTACTGCGTCCGCAGTCAGGGCATCAGCAACAACCCCCATAAACTGTGCTCCCACCATGGGATCCAGTAAAATGTCCACCTTTTTAGATTTAATCTTCTTTGCCCCCAGCAGCGAAACAGACCTTCTGGCTGCATTTTCAGCAATCTCTTCGGGGTTTATTTCACCAAGGTGCCTGCCGAAACCAAAATAGTCTCCGGTAGAAGTATCCTCTTTTTCCTTGGATATTGCATTTACATACATAAAGCATGAGCTTTTCCTGTACCCGTCATTAAAACCTATGGAGTTAAAGAGATTAATGCCTACATCCATATCGTGGTAAGAGAGGTTGTTTACGCCGGTTATTCTTTTATCTTTTCCCAGAGTTATGGATTCAAGTTCCTTGGCAGCGTCACCCTTATCTTCAACAGAATACCTGCTGAACTGTTCATCATATAAATGGTTTCCTTCAATAGGCTTATCCTTATATAAATAATCCTCCGGTTTGGGCAAAAGGTTTAAATCTTCCCTGCTGGTAACTTTAGCATTGGTTACCGCTTTATCTATACATTCACTAATATCCCTCTCCCCCAATGAAGAAGTGAAAGCATACCCTACAGCCCCTTCCTTTATAACCCTTATTCCAATTCCCCTGGAATCAGATAATGATAGAGATTCAATTTCTCCTTCGTATACCTCAATCTCTGTTTCAGTTGAAGATATGCCAAAAATTTCATACTCATCAGCCTGGCTTCTGCTTATCTTGCCAGCTGTCTTTTTTATTACCTTCTCAAGACTATCAGCCATTAAATTTCTGTACCTCCTATGGTAATCCGGCTAACCTTTATGGTAGGCTGGCCCACCTCATTGGAAAGAGACTGGCCGTTTTTGCCGCAAAATCCGGGGGCAAAATCCAAATCATTGCCCACCGCCTCTATTTTTTTAAGCACATTAGGCCCATTGCCTATCAGGGTAGCTCCCTTTATAGGGAAACCTATTTTTCCATTCTCTATAATATAGCCTTCACTTATGCCAAACACAAAGTCCCCTGTTGCCGGATCGACTGCGCCGCCTGCAAATTCCTTGGCATAAATTCCCCTGTTCACTGATTTTATTATATCTTCAGGTTCCTGTTTTCCGTTGGCTATATATGTATTGCTCATCCTGGGATAAGGCAGATAACGGTACGATTGCCTTCTTCCATTGCCTGTTTGCTTTTGGTTTAACTTATGTGAGGATTTAAGGTCATGCATGTAGCCGCAAAGCTTCCCCTCCTCTATAAGCACAGTCCTGGAAGGAGGACAGCCTTCATCATCAAAACCGTACGAGCCCCAATGCCCTTCCATTGACCCGTCATCTACAGCCGTAACCAGATCCGAGGCTATCTTTTGGCCAACCCTGCCTTTAAAAACAGAGGCATCCTTCAGTACCGCGTCAGCCTCAAGGCCATGGCCGCATGCTTCGTGGAAAATTACTCCCCCGAAAGCCGGGCCTATCACCACCGGCATTTCACCTGTAGGCGCTCCCTTTGCATCAAGCATTCTAACCGCGGTTTCTGCTGCACTGGCTGCAACCTCTTCCGGCTTTTTTTGCCCAAATGCCTCATAACCTGCAGTTTTCGCAAAGGATTTATGGCCTGTCTTTATTTCCTTTCCCCTTTTTGCAATCGCATTGATTGAAATTATAACTTTAAGGCCCTTACAACAAGAGTAGGCGCCATCTGAATTAGCTATTTGTATTTCCTGTTCCTGATCAGATAGGTATGAGCTGACCTGGATTATATGGGGATCATAGTCCCTGCAGGTTTTATCAACCCTTAACAGGATGTCTTTTTTCTGTAAGGGATTATAGAAAGCTGTGCTTTTAGCCCTGCTTTCCTTTTTCCGGCATGCTTTCAGCCCTATTATTTTACCCTTTGCGCTGCTGCCGACCGCTGAACCCAGTATCCGGGCTGCATTGATAAGTTCTTTTTCTTCTATGGAATCAACATAGGCATAAAATGTGCTCTTTTTATGCCATATCCTCAGTCCGCATCCAAAATCATACCCGCTGGCTGCATTCTCTATCTTGCCGTCTTCCAGCCTCAGACTGTTATTTCTGCTCTTCTGTATATATGCTTCACCAAAGCTGCCCCCGCTGTCCATAAGGCAGCCAATGACTCTATTTAAAACTTTTTTTTCAATCATACAATATTTCTAGCTCAGGACATTTCTTCTTCTGCTTCTTTGGCTGCCTGCTTTCCTTCCTCAACCACTTTGTTAACCTTGGAAGAGAGGGTATCACCAATTTTCTTTGCCTTTTCCTTGCCCTTGCCAACAAACTGTTCGCCTTTTTGCTTAAATTCTGATACTTTCTCGCCGCCCTTGTCAATAAATTCCTTGGTCTTGGAAACAGCAGTATCTACACTTTTTTTACTCTTGTCTGCAAATTCTTCACTCTTTTCTTTTATGTCCTCCCTTATTTCCTTACCTGCTTTCGGTGCATAAAGCATGCCTATGATTGCACCAACAAATAAACCTGTAAACAGTGAAATAATAATACCCAGAGCATAGTTTTGGTTATTGTTTTCCTTCATCTTTCCTTCCTTTCCTAAAACTTGATAATATCTTAAAAGAAGCACCGATAAGCCCGCCAAGTGAACTCTTTTTCAGTTTTTTAGCTTCATTTACCGTTTCATTCACCTCACTTAAAAGCTTGCCAATCCTCTCCCTGGCATTATCCAGGGAAGAAATCCCCTCTTTCAGCTTTCCGGTACTTTCATTAAGCCTATCTACCGCCGGCAATACGTCTCCGTCAATCTTTGCTGAAACCTGGTTTAATTTTTTTATCAGCTTAAGCATCGGCACCATTATTATTACTGCTGCTATTACCACCCCTCCCACAAAAATAATGGTTATTATGCCTGTTATCTCTAAAGGACCCATAGCATACCTCTTTTATTATATTTTAAATATCTTTTGTTTAAAAAACAACCAATCTAATTTATAATAAACAAAAACTAATAAGACTGTAAAGGTGAGGTAAATTAAAATGTCCAAAAGGATTTGTACCAGAAAGCTGTTTTTCGTTATTATAATTTTAATTTCCATGCTGTTTTTGGGCCTTTCCGCCTGTGCCCAGCCTGAAAAAACAGATATAGACATTGGCCCTGAAGAAACCCCGCAGGAAGAAGAAGCAGGGGAGGAGCTGGCTGAAGAAGAGATAATAGATGTGATAGAGGAAGAAGTTGATTACGAGAACGCTGCTGTAGGGGCAGAAATGGAAGGGTTTATTCCCAGTTACCTGTGCACTGAAAAGGACAATTACATAAAGATAAATATCACCAACACATCCGATTTTACCTGGAGAAAAGACGGAGAGAACATGGTAAGGATTGGCTACCACTACTACCATAGCGAAGAAGGCAAAGAAAGTTATGACAATCCTACCCGGACCCAGCTTCCTGAAAATGTAGCCCCCCAAGAAACAGTAACCGTCGAGGTCCTGGTAAACAATATTGACACTTCCGGCAATTACACATTAAGGATAGACCCAGTACTGGAAGGCCAATTCTGGTTTTCCAGCAGGGGCGTAGAAATGCTTGAAGGGACAGCTTATTTTGGCCCCTGTTCAAATTAGCAGGGGACAATCTGGAGCTGAGATTCTTTTATCTTAAGCATACCCCCGATATTGTATTTGTCTACATTTGCACAGAATGTAATGTCTTGGCCCAGGCCTACACCCTTAAGAAGCTGCGCACTTTTGGATTTCTCCAGGGCATCTATTATATTGGGCTCACTTAAAGCGGTACTTAATGCTATCTTGGATGAATCGCTAAACTCAGCTTTAAGCCCCTTGCCCAGTATCTTCTTTATGGCCAAACCGGCCGCAAAAACATCATCGTAGGCAATCCTTCCCCCCTCTCCGGAGCAGACCAGAAGCAGGTTGGCCTGCTTCTGGTGTAACTTTCCGCAGATCATATCAATGGTGTAGGAAAGATTGAGCAGGGATAAGGAATACACACCAACAGCATTTTTAACCGCAAACAGGGAGGCAGTGCCATTGGTGGTTTTCAGTATAGCTGTTTTTTTGGCCATATTTATGCCGGAGAGCTCAAGGGGGGAATTTCCATAATCAAATCCTCTGGGAGCCAGTCCTCCCTCCTCCCCGCATAATAGGAAATCCTTGTTTCCTTTCTTTAATGCATAAGCCTGCTTTTTATCATCTGCCACCAGGACCCTCTCCGCTCCTTTGGCCAGCATGGTGGTTACGGTAGAGGTAGCCCTGATTATATCGATTACCGCACAGATACATTCCCCAATTTTTACATTGAGCGTATCCTTATTTATCTGATTGCTTAAGAGAACGTCTACCTTTATCATTTCCAGTTAAATTTTTTCCCGGTTAATTTCTCATAAGCAGCTATATATCTCTGGGAAGTTTTCTGCTGTATCTCTTCGGGAAGCTTTGGCGGTTCGGAATCCCTGTCCCAGTCTGTAGACAACAGGTAATCCCTTACATATTGTTTGTCAAAGCTCTTCTGCTGCCTACCAGGTTCATATTCTTCTACCGGCCAGAACCTGGAAGAGTCAGGGGTAAGAACCTCATCAACCAGTATCGTCTTGTTGTCTACCACCCCAAACTCAAATTTTGTATCTGCAATGATAACCCCCTTTTTGACCGCATAATCAGCAGCCTTTTTGTAAAGCTCTATACTTTTTTCTCTCAGGTAGTCCACAACCTGTGCCCCAAAGATCTTTTTTGCCTTGTTTATGGTTATGGCCACATCATGGCCGGAAACCGCTTTGGTGGTGGGAGTGAATATTGGCTCAGGAAGCCGGTCACAGTTTTTAAGGTTGGGCGGCAGCTTAAGGTCGCCAATTTTACCGTTTTCCCTGTACTCTTGCCAGCCTGAGCCGGTGATGTATCCCCTTACCACGCATTCAATGGGATATATTTTTGCCCTTTTTACGATCACAGACCTTCCGTTGAGCATATCTTTATGCTTTCTTAAGGCTTTGGGGAAATTATCCACATCTGTTTCCAGCAGGTGATTGTCAATTATATCCCTTAAATAATTAAACCAGAATACAGAGATCTGGTTCAATATTATCCCCTTCAGTGGTATAAGCGTGGGCAGTATAAAATCGAAAGCGGAAATCCTGTCTGTAGTAACTATCAGGATTTCATTGTTAATCGAAAACATCTCCCTTACTTTGCCGCTTTTAATTTTCTCCAGCCCTTCAATCTCAACATCGCCAATCAATTTCATTATAGACCCTCCTCGTCTATGGTTTTTCTTAAAGCCATTACTATTTTGGCATTTTGCCGCCTATATTCAAATAAAAAAATATTATTTCCCTTGCCGCAGCCCTCAATAGGCTTCTGCTTTCTTCAATTGCCTCTTTTAGTTCCATCGGCCTGCTTATTATGGAAAAATTTCCGCTGAACAGGTCAGCCAGCTTATCATCTATTTCTTCCCGGTTAAAAAAAACAGAACCGTTTATGGTTATAACCGGAATAGAGTACTTTTCTGCAATTTTTGCCACCCCGAAGGCACTCTTTCCGTAAAAAGTTTGTTTATCCATAGCCCCTTCCCCGGTTATAATCAAGCTGCATCCCTCAACCTTTTCCTTGAGTCCGGTAGCTTCAATTATTATTTCAGTGCCCGGCTTAAGCTTTGCGCCCAGAAATGCTGCCAGGCCTGCGCCCAGCCCCCCGGCAGCGCCTGCTCCTTTCATATTATCTACATCCATAGCAAGCGTTTTATAAATTACAGCTGCCAGCCTGCCAAGGCCCGCATCTAACTGTTTTACCATTTCCTCATCGGCACCTTTCTGCGGGCTGTAGACATAAGCTGCTCCCTGGCTTCCGGTTAAGGGATTATCGACATCACAGGCTACATCAAAATCTGCTTCCCTTACCCCTGGATGCAATCCCATCATGTCTATCCTGCTTACCCGGTTTAACTGCTTTCCTCCCAGCCCCAGCTCTTTTCCTTTATGGTCATAAAACTTTACTCCTAGGGCCTGGGCCATTCCCATGCCGCCATCGGTGGTAGCACTGCCCCCGATTCCAATTATTATCTTTTTGCATCCCCGGTCCAGGGCCTCTGCTATAAGCTGTCCGGTACCAAAGGTGGTTGTTTCCATAGGGTTTAACTTTTCTGTGGGAACCAGCCACATCCCTGAAGCAGCAGCCATCTCAATTACCCCCGTATCCCCTTTTATAATCCCAAAGGCAGCCTCGATTTCATCTCCCAGGGGGCCCTTTACCGGTATCTTGACATACTGCCCATTCTGGCTTTCTACCAGGGTTTTAACCGTTCCCTCACCCCCATCAGCCATAGGGCTGGTGATTACCTCCACTGCCGGATCAACACTTTCAATGGCCTCCTTTATGGTGCTGCAGACCTCTACCGCAGAAAGGCTCCCTTTGTATTTGTCGCAAGCTATGAGTATTTTCATATTTCCTTCTTTACGGCAAAAATATTTTAAGCGCTCCCCGGGCACATTTTACAGAAAGGGGAAGGAAGCTTAGGACATCCCCGTCAAGCTGTACCCCCAGATTTTTTCTATCTTTTTTATTTTCATCTTCAATATCTATATCTATCCGGCTGCAGGTCTGAAAATAAAGGACGTCCCTGTAATTTATATGCCGGGTAGTAAAAATCCCAATTATGTTTTTTAAGAAACTGAACTTGCTGCATTTTTTAAATATGCATACATCAAGGAGGCCGTCATTTACAGAGGCATGGGGAGTTATTTTAGCCAGGGGATTGCCGTATGACTTCACATTATTAATAATACAGAAGTAGCCGCTGTATTCCTTCCCTTCGGCCTCTACTCTTACCATAATTTTTACCGGATTATGGAAAAGGAACGCTTTTGTTCCATAGAACAGGTAAGCGAAAACCTTCAGCCTCTTTTTTACCATTATGCTTATCTCAGATATTGCACTTACATCAAAACCATAAGAACACATCATTATAAAATACTTCTTATCATTTATAAGGCCGAGATCCATGGTCTTTATGTTTTGCTCCTTAAAAAGCTTTATTGCCCTGCCTGCAGACAGGGGTATATTCTTCTCTTTGGCAAATGCATTGGTGGTCCCGTAGGGTATTATCCCCAGGGGCACGTCTGTATAAGCAAGGGCATTCACCGCTTCATTTATAATGCCGTCCCCGCCCAGGGCGGTAACAAAATCAATATTGCCCCTTTCCTCCAGCGCTTCCCGGATTTTAATGTATGCCTGGCCCACTTCATTGCTTTCAATTGGATCTATAGAAAAACCGGCATTGATTAATTTGTCTTCTACCTTTTGCAGGACTTTCTGGCTTATCCTGCCAGAAAGTGTATTATACACCAGTAAGGTTTTCATATTATCAGTTTATGACCGCATTCTTTAATGCCTCTGCACACAAGCAATCTCTTTTTCCCATAACCCTCGGGATTGATTTAAAAAGAAGCTCTCTCAGCCTGTCAAGGTTCTGCTTAAACATTTTTATAATCTCCCCGGTGGTCACCGGTTCGATATCGGGATTGTCTTCAAGACCCGCGTCATAATCAGTGATAAGGGATATGTTTGCATAACAGATTTCAAGCTCTCTTGCCAGGTATGCCTCCGGATACTGGGTCATATTCACTACCTCCCATCCCTGGCCGGAGTACCATCTGCTCTCTGCTTTTGTGCTAAATCTGGGACCCTGCACCACTACTACCGTACCCCTGGAGTGACAATCAAGGCCCATCTCCTTTGATGCCTCCGCAATATTTTCCCTCATCCGTGGACAGTAAGGCTCAGCCATAGAAATATGGGTGGTTTTTGGCCCGTCATAGAAAGTATCAGCCCTTGCGTTGGTACGGTCTACAAACTGGTCGCAGATTACAAAATCCCCCGGTTTAACATGGGGCTGGAGGCTTCCTGCCGCACAAGGCCCGAATATCTGGCTTACTCCCAGCTGCTTCATCGCCCACACATTAGCCCTGTAATTAATTTTATGGGGAGGTATGCTGTGGTCACTGCCGTGCCGTGGCAAAAATGCTACCTTTATCCCCTCAATTTCACCAATGGTTATTTTATCCGAAGGGTTTCCATATGGCGTTTTTAGCCCTGTTTCTTTTCTCTTCTTTAAAAAGGAATAAAAACCCGACCCCCCGAACACCCCGATCTCTGCACTTTGTTTGCTTTCCATTAACATCCTTTCCGTTTTAATAAATCAGCCAACCGCGCCTTTGGCCTGGCGCCGAAATGGCTTATTGCTTCAGAAGCTATTATGCTGCCTGCTTTTCCGCAATACTCCAGGCTCTGCCCCTTAAGGTATCCATGCATAAAGCCGGCAGCATAAAGGTCGCCGGCACCGGTGGTGTCCACGAGCTTACCCGGAAGATGGATATCAATATTTGCCACCTTCTCTGCCTTTATGACAACCGAACCTTTCTCCGACCTGGTAACGGCACAGATTATATCCAGTTCCCTGCACCGCTGTACCGCCCGGTCAAATGAATCTGTCCCAAACAATGCCTTTATTTCTTCCTCATTTGCAAAAAGCATGCCAATTTTTTCCTTAACCGCACCCAGAAATTCATCCTGGTGCCTCTTAACGCAAAAAGAGTCAGAAAGGCTTAATGCGCACAATCCCCCAGCTTTTTTTGTAATATCAATAGCCTTATTGGTTGCTTCTTTTGCCTGGGGACTTTCCCAAAGGTACCCTTCCACAAAGGTTATCTCGGTATCCCTGAGGATTTCTTCATCTATGTCATCAGAGCTAAGGGCTCCTGCCACCCCCAGGCATGTATTCATGGTCCGCTGTGCATCAGGGGTAATAAGAACCACACAATGCCCGGTTGGCTGATCATCATTTGATTTCCTGGCACCAAAGTGAACCCCTGCTTCTTTTAAACTGTCTTCAAAAGCTTTTCCGTGTTCGTCTTCACTTATCTTTCCTATAAAGGCCACCCTGTTTCCAAGGCATGCCAGGCCGGCTACGGTATTGGCCACAGAGCCGCCGGAATTTTTTTCCAAAATTTCTATACAGCTGCAGATTTTCCCCGAAATGCTCTTATCCACCAGTTTCATGGAGCCTTTTTTTAGAAGGTGCATATCCAGGAAATCATCTTCCACATTGGCCAGCATATCCACTATAGCATTGCCAATGCCTACCACCTCAAATCTTTTTTTACGCATAATCACCTCAAGAGATACCTTAATCTTGATTCACCTTATAATATACCAAATATTGCCCTAACTTAAAATTCTATTTTGGCTATACCGTTTTTTGCCTGCAAACTTAAAAAAGCCGGGTGCATGTTAGATAACCGCTACCTTTTTAAAAAGGGTTTCTAGAAAAATATTAATCTTTACATTAGGTCTAATGCCTGAAATAGTAGAAGCGAGTGATTTACCTTATGACAACTGCAAAGGTATTTTTGGGAGCTACGAAGGTGAGCTAGAAGGATTTGATTATTTTAAAGCATACGGGCATGTTAACCTCAATTACAGAAAAGGACAAAAGGACTATTTAGTTAATATTTCAACAGGAGGTTTAGAGCCTGGAAAATATTATCAGGTAATCTTTATTTACGGTCATCCAGATGAAGGCACACAAGTTGTAATTCATTCGCTGGGTAATTTTACAGCAGACCCTGAGGGTAATGGTTACTTGAATGTCAAAGGATTCTCTGCTGAGGATATTGACCCTACAATGGGGGAAAGTTATAGACCTCGTTTTAATGTAAGACTTGCATGCTCTGATGGTAGCGGAAAACCTAATTCCTGGGTTCTTTGGACATGGCATGGAATACTTTACGCTTCTGGTTCCAATCGCGGTAAATAATTATTAGAGGTAATAAAAGGTAAACAAATTATTTATGCTTATTATCATCTTAAACATATAGGGTAGAATAAATTCCAAACAGCCCCATGGAGAATCCCTCCAGGGGCTGTTTCTTTTAATGCATCGATAGACCATTACCGCTAGTACTATCTAATATGTAGGAAGAAACTCTATATATCCTTTTCTTTTAGACATTTTTCCTACTTTTTGCCCGCCTTTTCGCCTGCTCTTGAATTAGGATTAAACGGTTTATTTAAGCCCGGAGCATTTTCCAATCCTTTCCCTGGAACTCCGCTGCCTGTAAGGATATCTGCTTTTGTTTCCTCAGTTAGGACATCAAACCTGGTCCAATCAAAACGTTCATCTGTTTCAGCACCAAACACCATCCTTATTTCAACATACTCATCTGCTTGAATGGTTTCAATCCTTGTTTCATTTGAAACGCAGAAAAAGGGATATAACCCATCTGTGATATCACCATTATAATTATTCTCTGAGATTATTTGGCTTGTATCACCATCAGTTCGGTACTCAAAGCAACTCAAGAAGTTTCTGGTACTGACAAATTCCAGAGTTATTTCACCAATATCTCTGCTGACTACATTCACGTGTGCCCACCCTTGTTCACGATTAATATCGTTTGTACTTGGAGTTACTGCATCAACAGCACCCAGTGAAAAAGCTAATATAAATGCCAATACCCCCGCAATAAAAATAAATCTTCTTCTCATTTTTCCCTTCCTGTTAGATTATTTATTAACATTTATATATTATTATATTAATACTATAATTACAAGTATTATAATTACAAAAATTATTATATATTTATAATAATAATAAAATAATCTATTATTAAATATATAATTATTTACCCAAAACCTGCCTGACTCTTATATTATTAAACCGTTTTTTAATACGTAGAATGACTTGTTCCTTACGCCAAACATTGCTATCGCTGCCAATGTATGCTGTTTTGGGTAGGGCAATTTTTTTGTTTTTCGTTTTTTATACACCTAATACACCTTTATATAACCCTGAATTATTACTATAATCTACTTCCAGGCAACATTACCTGTTGTCTGCTTCATAAAAAACACCTATTACTCTATAATTGGGAAAAAGGAGGATAAGTTGCTGAAGGTAATAAATATAAGGACAGGAAAAAGGACAGAGCTTATTGATATAACCAGCAGGGTATCCGAAGCAGTCTCAGCCTCTAAGATAAAGAATGGCCTG